>SKXY01000017.1 GCA_007128175.1 Wenzhouxiangella sp.
CTGGCGTCGTACAGGTCAGCATGCGGAATGCGGAGAGCGATATGGATCGTGAGGAGCTTGAGCGCAAGCGCCAGGAACTGAGAGACCGCCTGGCGGCCATCCGTCGAGACCTCGGCGGCGGGTTGACGCGGGATCTCGAAGACCAGGCTCAGCAACTCGAAAACCAGGACACCCTGATGGAAATCGCCCGAGTGACCGAGCAGGAACTCGAACGCGTCGAGCGCGCCCTGAGCGCTCTCGACCGGGGCGATGGCGGCTGAGCGAGCCCAATACGATCCTCGTACGCCGTGGCGGGACTACAGCCTTTGTCGTCGCTCGGGATCGATATCGGGTATTCGCGTAGAAAGCTCGATCTCCTGTTTTTCGCCTTCGTGCCAGAAACGAATCTTCGTCATGCCCTCGGCGGTTGCCGCGCTAATCCTTTCGAGAAACGCCATCGGATTGGATACGGCTTCACCGTCGACTTCCATGATGAGGGCACCGGCCCGCAATCCGGCCTGTTCAGCATGGGCCCGGGTGCCGGTCACGACCACGCCGGGTTCGTCCGGCAGTCCGAGGGCCTGGCGGATTTCCTCGGTGGGTGCCATGACGGTGATGCCGATTGCGGTCACGACATCTTCATCGTCATCGAGTCCGCGAAACGGAATGTCCTCTCCCGCTTCCAGGACGGCAGGGGCCACGAGAATGGACGCGCCGGTTCGCGCGGCCAATGCCAGCCCGTCGCTGGGTCGGGAGTCGATGCGAATGATTCCTCCGTCCTTGTTCAACTCCAGTGCGCCGTGATAGGTTCCGTTGCGCAATTCGTCGACGATGACCCGCTCAAGGGTGGCGCCCAGGGACTCGATGAGATTAGCGGCCAGGTCATGGGTCATCGGCCGTTCCGGATCGATGCCGCGCTGGGCCATCAGGATGGCACGGGCCTCGTTTGGGCCGATGAAGATCGGCACGATCCGTCCGTCTTCAGGCTCGCGAAGCAGAACGACCGGGGTTCCGGATATCGGTTCGATGGCGACGCTGGCCAGTTCGGCCGGAACCAGTTCGTCGAACTCGACGGCCAGTTCGCGGGCATCGGCTGCAGTGCACACGCCGATAATTAGCGTCAACAAGACTGACAATCGAAAGAGATGTTGCATGGAAGAATTTCTCCTGCGCTTTGTGCCTCTCAGGGTACAGGTTTCGGCCAATGATTGCGTGAGGGCGCTGCTGATCGTCATCTTGTCGATTCCGGTCCTGGCGCCAGTGGCAATTGCCGGAGACGACAGCAGTCCGGCATACGGGGCGGACTTGCGAGCCGGTCTTTTCGCCAGTGAGCGCGAAGGGCGCGATGGCGAGCGTCAGAACGACAGTCGCGCGGAGGCAAGGCTGAGGGTCTGGCTGCAGAATGGTTTTGCCGACGACTGGTGGTTCCGCACCCGGCTGGCGGGGCGCACCTCCACGGCCGGCAACGATTTCGGCCTGGTGTTCGATCGCTACCGTGCCTCGCCGACGGGCACGAGTGCCGGGGAAGTACACGTGGATGAGTTCTACCTTGGCCGTGGTGTTGCCGGCTCCGACCACCAGTGGCGCCTGGGACGTTTTCAGACGGCGATGAATTTGCCCGTCGTGGCCGGAAAGAGCCTGGACCGAAACGATTCTTCCAATGTCGGCATCGGCTGGACTGACGGTTTTCACTGGCAGGCGCGCATCGGTGACGCTTGGCAAAGTCACCTGATCGGGCAGTTCAACCATCGTCTCGGAGCGGGTAATACGGTTCGCCCACCACTGGATTTCTCCCACAGCGGCAGCCGTCTCGGGGGGTATTTCGCCCTGGAGGCCACCGATCACCCCGGCCCCCTGGTCATGCGCGTGTTCAGTGTCAACTGGATCCCGGATGCGCTAGCAGTGGAAGGCAGAGAGTCTGAACGAAGGAAGGATTACGTGACGGCCACGGTCAAGACGGCGGCGGCATGGCCGGTGGGCGAACACGGCACCCGATTGCTGGTGGCCGGTGAGCTTGGGCGGGCCTTCAATCGACCATCTTCGGAGGTCCTGTCCCTGCCGGAAGGGCAGAGCGTGTCCGGCAATGCCTACCAGCTCAGTGCCAATCTCTTTGACATTCGGCCGGGACACCACCTCGGTGCCGTCTACGGCCGGGCCGGGGCGGGGTGGCTGACCTCCAACGATTACCGCAACAACGACGAGTTGTTCGAGATTCGCTACCAGCGTCGTTTCAGGCCCGATCTGTCAGTGGAGATCCGTTACCGCTGGCGGCGGGAGCTGGAGCGGCGTATCGGAGCCGGGCGCCTGCAGGTCGACGAGGACGTTTATGCCCGGATCACCTGGCGCATTCGCTGATCGGTGCTGCTAAACTCGGACGCCATGGTCGCGACCACCCTTGTCATCTATCTCGTGGTACTGCTGGGCATCGGCATCTGGGCCCAGCGGCGCATCGGCAATACCGAGGACTTCCACCTGGCCGGCCGACGCATGGGGCCGCTGGTGGCCGCGCTCAGCGCCTCGGCCAGCTCCTCATCTGCCTGGACGCTGCTGGGGATGTCGGGGGCAGCCTATGCCTGGGGTCTGCAGGCGGTCTGGCTGATTCCCGCAGTTGTTTCCGGGTTCTTCATCAACTGGGTCTTCATAGCACCCCGCTTGCAGCCGGCCAGTCATGCCAATCAGGCACTGACCCTGGTGGAATTCCTCTCGCGCGATACCGATGCCGCGACCGAACGCAGGCTCAGGGTGCTGGGTGCCCTGATCATTCTGTTCTGCTTCACGTTCTACGTCGCTTCGCAGTTCCAGGCTGCCGGCGCGGCCATCAGTACCGCGCTGCCGGTTTCGGCGATGGCTGCAATGGTCGTCGGTGCGCTTATCGTGATTGCCTACGTGTTTCTCGGCGGATTCTGGGCCGCCAGCGTGACCGATGCACTGCAGGGATTGATGATGCTCATCGTCGCCCTGATCCTGCCGGTCGTGGCGCTGGTTGTCGTCGGCGGGCCCGTTGCCCTTTGGGAGGGGCTCAATGCCCTGGGCGACCCGTCGCTGGTGCGGCTGGTTGACCAGCCCGGCCTGATGCTATCCATGGTGTTCGTGGCGGGCCTGTTTGGTATCGGTCTGGGCTATCCCGGCCAGCCGCACGTGGTCAACCGTTTCATGGCGCTGGAATCGGCCGACCAGGTGCCGTTCGCGCGCAACGTGGCGCTGACCTGGGCCGTGCTCATCTACATCGGCATGGTCGTGCTGGGCTGGTCGGGCAGGGTGTTGCTGCCTGAGCTGGCCGACAGTGAATCGGTGCTGTTGCATCTGGCGGTGGACCTGCTTCCGGCCGTGCTGGGTGGCCTGATCACCGGCGGGGTTCTGGCCGCCATCATGTCGACTTCGGACAGCCAGTTGCTGGTTGCCGGTTCTGCGGTCAGCCACGATCTTCGACGCGGGCGTATCTCGCTGGCCATGGATCGGCTGGTGATCGTTTTGCTCGGCATTGCGGCCGTGGGGCTGGCGTTGTTCTTTCCGGCCTCCATCTTCGATCGGGTGCTGTTCGCCTGGCAGGCGCTGGGCAATGCCTTCGGTCCGTTGCTGATCGTGTTGCTGTTCGGCGGGCGGGTGGCTCCGGGTTATCGTCTGGCCGCCATGGCGACAGGATTCGTTCTGACGGTCGCGATCAGTTACTTCCCGCAGGCACCCGGCAATGCGGTGGAGCGACTCGTCCCGTTCTTCATTGCATTGGGGATCGCTTTCGCCGGCTACCGCAGTGCGCGGAAGGCCGATTGACCTGCGTCAAGTCGATCCCGCGCTGCCCGGTAGAGCATACGCCGCCATGAATCAACTGATCCTGCTCCTGCTGTTTACCGTCTTCCTGATGCACCTGGTGGCTTTTGCCATGCTCTGGGTCCGTCGCCGCGAAGGCTACTACGTGGCGCTGGTCGTCACCTTCACGCTACTGAGCACGGCTGTCGGGTTGCGCCTGTTCGCGCCCGATCTTCAAGGGGGGAACGGAGTTCGTCTGCATGAACTGCTTCGCTACGCCGCATGGGGTGCGGCCGCGGTTTCGGTGAGTTGGACGCTGACCCGGGTGGCGCGGCGCGTTCGTCAGCGTGGCCGGCAGAATTGGTCGTAGAGCACCGCCATGACTGCCTGAACTTCTTCGCTGGCGAGAGAGTAGTAAATCGTCTGCTGCTCGCGGCGAGTGTTCACCAGGCCACTGTTGCGAAGCAGGGCCAGGTGCTGCGACAGGGCCGATTGACTCAGCGGCAGGTGTTCGTTGAGCTCGCTGACCGAAATTTCCGAATCCAGCAGGTGACACAGGATCATCAGCCGGTTCGGGTTGGCCATGAGCTTGAGGAAACGGGCGGCCGTTTCGGCCTGGCGTGCCATATCCTCCGGCCGGGGCCGAGGCAGCGTGGACTGATTGACAGCA
>SKXY01000242.1 GCA_007128175.1 Wenzhouxiangella sp.
CGGAGATGATTTCATCGACTGGGCCGCGCGTCTTTATGCACCGCTGGTCGAATGCTGGCGTGGCGGGCAGGAGGAATCATCATGACGCGGTCGGCCACCACCCTGGATCCCAAATCCCTGTCACTGGACGGCACACGTCTGATCGAGGCCAGCGCCGGCACCGGCAAGACCTGGACCATTGCCGCGCTGTATCTGCGCCTGGTACTCGGCATCGATTGCCGTGCGCTGGAGCCACCCAATATCCTTGTCTTGACTTTTACACGTGCCGCGACCCAGGAACTACGCGAGCGTATTCGTCAACGCCTGACCGAGGCGGCCGCGGCGTTTCGCGTCGGAGAGAGCAAGGACGAATACCTGGCCTGGTTGCTGACCTGCTTCTCAGAGAAACAATTCAGCGGTTGTGCCCGCACGCTCGATATCGCCGCCGAGTGGATGGATGAAGCCGCCATCCACACCATTCATGCCTGGTGTCAGACCATGTTGCGCCAGCATGCCTTCGACAGCGGCAGCCTGTTCGATCAGGAAGTCGACAGTCTCGATCCGGCGCTGTTGCATCGTGCCGCCGCCGACTATTGGCGGGATCACTTTTGCATCGATCATGCATTTGCCGATGCCCTGACCGGGCTGGCGGCTGATCCTGCTGATCTGGCCAGAGGAATTCGCCAGCTCATGCAGCCTGACGTGTTGGTGGTCGCCGGCGGGCAGCCGCTGGAGGAGGGTACATCGCCGTCAGAGGCGCTGGATCAACTGGCTGAGTGGCAGCGCCAACGCGATGAGTTGCTCTTACCGCTTCGCGAGCAATGGCTGGCCGAGCGCGATGGCGTCCGTGCCGTACTTGACGAGGCGGTAGCCCGCGGCGACCTGAATCGGGGTCGTATCAATGCGGCCAAGGTGGCCGACTGGTGTGCAGTGATGGACGACTGGGCCGCATATGGTGGCGTCCAGCCCCCGGAACTCGAGAAATTCCGGGCCGGTTTTGTCCATGCCTTGCCGAACAAAGACCGGCCGATGCCCGAACACCCGTGGTTTGATCAGGTCGAGCAGGTTCTGGCCAAGCTGGAAGAGCTGGGTGATGCACCCGACTGGCAGTCAGGCATCTGGCAACATGCCGCCTTCCATATCGGCCGGCGCTTTCTGTCCGAAAAGCAACGGCATAACCGGCTGGATTTCAATGATTTACTGACTCATCTTGATGAAGCGCTGGACCGGCCCGGGGGGCAACGCCTGAAAACGCGCATTCTCGAAAGCTTTCCGGTGGCCCTGGTTGACGAGTTTCAGGATACCGACCCGGTTCAGTACCGGGTCTTCGAGCGGGTTTGGGGGGAATGCGGGTCCGATACCGATCAGTACGCCGATAGTGGTTTGTTGATGATCGGCGATCCCAAGCAGGCCATTTACAGTTTTCGTGGCGCGGATATTCACACCTATCTGCGGGCGCGCCGAGCCACGCAACACCATTACACGCTGGAGCGCAATTTCCGATCCAGTGAAGCGCTGGTCGAGGCGGTCAATCATCTCTTTTCCTGTGGTGAAGGCCATCCCGAAGGCGCTTTCGCCTTTGGCGGTGATCCGGAACACAGCATTCCCTTCGAGCCGGTGCTTGCCTGGGGGCGTGAGGAGGTACTGCAAGTCGACGGCAAGAAACAGCCGGCCATGACGGTGTGGTACCAGTCCGAGGCCGAGAATAGTCTCAACCGGCCGCTGGGAGCCTATCGTCAGGTCATGGCAGAACAAGCCGCGGCTGTCATCGCGGAGTTGCTCAACCAGGCGGGTACCGGCCAGGCCGGGTTTGCCCGTGGCGATGACTGGCAGTCCCTGCAACCGGCTGACATCGCCGTGCTGGTTCGAAGTCGACAGGATGCTCGTATGGTGCGAGATGCCCTTGCTGAATGCGGCGTGTCCAGCGTGTTCCTGTCCGACCGCGAATCGGTCTTCGATTCCGAGCAGGCCCGCGATTTGATCCTCATGCTACAGGCCGTGGCCGACCCCGACGATGATCGACGCTTGCGCGCCGCGCTGGGCACGCGGGCCATGGCCCGAACACTGGGCGAACTTGATGAAATCAACCGGCATGAGGACCGGCTGGAGTCCCTGTTCGACGACTTTGCCATCTTCCATCGCATCTGGCGTCGCCAGGGCGTGCTGGCGATGCTGCGGCGTCTTCTGGCGCACTTCGACATCCCGGCCCGCGTGCTGGCCAGTCCAGCCGACGGCGAACGCGCATTGACCAACCTGTTGCACCTGGCCGAGCTCCTGCAGGCCGAAAGCCAGTCCCTGGACGGTGAACAGGCCCTGATCCAGTGGCTGGCCGAGCAGATCGATGCCGAGCAGCGCGGCGAGGTTGATGAACAGATCCTGCGCCTGGAAAGCGATGCCGAACTGGTGCGCGTGGTCACCATTCACTCGTCCAAGGGGTTGGAGTATCCACTGGTGTTTGCTCCCTTCGTGTGCGCCTACCGGGAGGAAAAAGACAGCGACTGGCTCAGCTACCACGATGAGCAGGGCCGCCGTGTGCTGGATATCAACGGAGACGATCGGGCTCGCGCCGCTGCCCGTCGCGAACGCATCCAGGAAGACCTGCGCCTGCTCTATGTCGCCGTCACCCGCGCTCGCCATGCCTGCTGGCTGGGTGCGGCCCCGACGCGCAGCGGCGGTGGCAAGAAGGCGCTGCCGGCACTGGAAGAACATGCTTTCGGTCATTTGCTGCTGGGTCTGGCGGAATCGACGGACCAGCCGCCGCCGATGCACGAGCTGCTCGATAAGCTTGCCGATGGGTGTGAGGAAATCAATATCGAACCGTTGACCGAAGCGCCGGTGGTGCGCAAGTTGGTCGAGCCCGCTACCGATACGCTTGAGCCCGCGCGAGAATACGATGGGCAACCGCGCCGACCGTGGTGGATCGCCAGTTATTCGGCCATCCGCCAGGTTGGAGCCGTACCTGCGATCGATGTCGAAAGTGCGGCGGACGATCAGGCACTGGAAGAGTCCGAAGTCGTGCCGGATGAGCGACCGGTCGCGCCAGTGACCGACAGCCCGCACGGTTTTCCGCGTGGGCCGGGTCCGGGTACTTTCCTGCATGGCCTGCTGGAATGGGCCGGCCGCTACGGAATGAGCAATGCGGTCAGTGAGCCGGAACCGTTCAACGAACAGATCGAGCGGCGTTGTCGCCTGCGCGGCTGGCAGCGTTGGGCACCGGTCGTGCAACAGTGGATGCACGATCAACTCACCGCACAGCTTCCCCTGGGTGACAAGCCGTTGCGGCTGGCGGATTTGCAGACCGGCCAGTACACGCCCGAGCTGGAGTTCTGGTTCCAGGCCAGCGCGGTCGACACGCAGGCCCTCGATCGTCTGGTGCGTCGCGCCACATTCGACGGTGCCGAACGCACACGCCTGGCGCCGGGCGAGATCAACGGCATGCTGCGCGGCTTTATCGACCTGGTATACGAGCACGAGGGGCGTTATTACGTGCTCGACTACAAGTCCAACCATCTCGGCGGCAATGATGCGGCTTACAGCGACCGGAACATGACACGGGTGGTGCTCGAGAAGCGGTATGACCTGCAGTTCGTGCTCTACACCCTGGCCCTGCATCGCCTGCTGAAGAGTCGGTTGCCTGACTACGACTATCGCCGGCATGTCGGCGGTTCGGTCTACCTGTTCCTGCGTGGCGTGCACAGCTCAACCGGCGGGGTCTTTTACCAGCGGCCCGATACCGACTTGATTGAGGCGCTGGATACATTGTTTGCCGGTGGGGAGGGTCGCGATGTCGCCTGATCAAGTCTTGAGCGCTTTCCGATGCTGGCGGACAGCCGGCTGGGTGCGAGCGCTGGATGAGCGCTTCGTCCATTTCCTGTCCGGCCTGGACACTGAGGCGGATGGCAGTGTCCTGTTGGCGGCCGGCCTGGTCAGTCATGCATTGGGCCTGGGGCATATCAGTCTGGATTGCCGGACTCTGCAAGATAGCCCGGGCAGCGTGCTGGCGTTGCCACCCGAAAAGCCATTTGATATGAATCCAGCGCTGGAAGAACCTGCCCGCGAATTCTGGCAAACAGCACTTGCCGCCCTGGCCAGCGGGGCGTGGATCCATGCGTTACGTCATTCCGTTCTGGTCGAGGAAGGTGAGGGTGGAAGTCCGCTGGTGTTGGACGGCGAGCGTCTGTACCTTCGTCGCAACTGGCAGGCAGTCGTCGATATCAACCGGGTTCTTGGCGAACGCGGTCAGCCAGTTGCAACATTGCCGGAGACGACGCGATTACATGATTTGATTGCTTCGCTGTTTCCGCGCTCGGACGATGGCGAAGGATCGGACTGGCAGAAGATTGCGTGTGCGACCGCACTGCGTTATCCGTTCTCCATCATCACAGGCGGCCCCGGGACCGGCAAGACCTGGACGATGGTCAAGTTGCTCGGTCTGCTGCAGGCGGTACATCGAGAGGCCGGGTTCGGCACTCACCGACCCTTGCGCGTTCTGATGGCGGCACCCACCGGCAAAGCGGCTGCCCGCATGACCGAATCGGTGATGGAGAACTGGACTCAGCTGCCTGATCAGTTTCAGGGTGAGGAGTACAGGCCGGACGGGGCACGAACCCTCCACCGACTGCTCGGCAGCCGTCCAGGCAGTCGCCATTTTCGTCACAACGCGCGCAACCCGATTCATGCCGATGTCGTCATCGTCGACGAGGCCAGCATGATCGACCTGCACATGATGCATTGTCTGCTCGACGCGCTTGCGCCGCATACCCGCCTGGTCTTGCTCGGTGACAAGGACCAGCTTGCATCGGTCGAGCCGGGCGCGGTGTTCGGGGACCTTTGCACCGGTGCCGAAGATATCGGCTTTGATGTCGAACAGGTGGACTGGCTGAATGCGGTCAGTGGAGAGACAATTGAACCGGGGACAGGGCAGGGAGGATTGGCCAATCAGCGAGTCATGTTGCGCCAGACCCGACGATTCAACCAGGACATTGCGGCGCTGGCCCGGGCGGTCAACAGTGGCCTGGCCGAAGAAGCTGCCGGCTTGCTGGACGAGCGTGCGCCTGCGCTCAACCGGCTCAAGCCCGCGTCGGAAACAGATGGGAGCTTGCGTGAGTTATTCGTCGATTGCGGTTATGCCCGGTATCTGGACATTGTTGGCAAAACAAGTTCACCCACTCGGTTGGCCGAAGACAAACTGGATGCCTGGATTGGAGACTGCCTGGAGGCCTATGCCGGCTTCCAGGTGCTGACGGCCACACGCACCGGCCCCTGGGGCGTTGAGGGGCTCAATGCGCGCATTCGCCAATGGCTGGCTGAAGACGGGCTGGTCGATGCCACCGGACAATGGTTTCATGGTCGGCCGGTGATGATTGTCCGCAATGATTACCGTACCGGTTTGATGAATGGTGATGTCGGCTTGTGCCTGGCGTTACCCCATGAACATGACGGATCGCGCCTGCGCGTGGTGTTTCGCAAAGCCGGGGGAGAATTGCGTCATTTCAGCCCGGCCCGCATGCCGGACTGCCAGACCGCTTGGGCGATGACAGTGCACAAGGCGCAGGGTAGTGAGTTTAAACACACTGTCCTGGTCCTGCCCGAACGCGATAACCGGGTGCTGACCCGTGAATTGGTCTACACCGGCCTGACCCGGGCGCGGTCGCAGGTCACCGTGATAAGTCCAAAGACCGGGTTGTTCGAGGCCGCGGTGGAGCGTCGTACCCAGCGCAGGGCAGACGGTTTCGGCTTTTCGAGCACTGACTGATCGGATTGGCTTGAGCGCGGAAACATCTTTAGGGAGGATCCCGGCTGCCCGGCTGAGGGGCTTGCGCGTTGGCGTTGGCAGTAGGAGGCAACCGGGCAACCGGGAAACATAATATATCAGAGTGAGTGAGTGGATGCGTCAAGGCAAGGCTTGTTGACACCCTGATTGTTGCCGACCCGAAGCCGGGTTCCTGGCGCGGAGATGTGATGCATTTCCCGCTTGGCCGGCCAAACCTTTGCCCTTGTTTCCGGTAGTGCGGAAATCTCGCGATTTCGGCTACGCAGCGACTCGAAATGGATTATGCTTTAGCATGTAACTTCCGGTTTCAGCGATAGATTCGAGCGGCCCGTTGGGGTCGAAAGAAACCTGAACAAGTCTCAAGGGACAGCACCAGCAATCATGCATCGATTTCATTCAGCTTCGATACTTCCGGCGCTTGCCATGCTGGCCGGCTGTGCCGCGACCGGGCCGGATGTTGCCGAGCGTTCAAATGAATCTGCGTCGCCAATCGATGTCGAGGCGCGCACCGAGGTGCCGTTGACGAATGCCAGCATGCTGGCAGATAACGACCAGCTGGTCGAGTCTGGTGTGCGTGCGGGGGTTGGCGATGATCTTGTCGAGTTCCGCACCCGTTATGCGGTCTCCAGCGGTGAACTTGTCCAGAATGTCGGCAGGGCTTACCAGCAGGGAGAAGCGATTCCGACCCAGCTGGCCCGTCAGTCGGTGGAGCACGCGGTTCGAGTTTCAACACCAGGGCGCCTGGGCGCTCCCGTGCAGGTCGGTTTCGACCAGCAGGAAGCGTCGGTATTGACGGTGGATGGCCAGCAACGCGAGGAAGAGACCCGCGCGCACTTGGTCTGGGAACCGAACCCGGTTCGATTGCAGCTGGAGTGGACGCCACCCAGCCGGATTGCGGTTGCCGGCAATCCGCTCGACTGTACGCTCGAGGGCCGGCTGCGCATGCCCACTGAAACCCTGTCCCCGGGTTTGGAGTCGGCCCTGGATGTATCGCAAAGTGAATGCATGGTGCGCGCGCCCGACCGCGGCGTGGACCAGCTGCCGATGCAGGCGCGTGAATTGGCCTGGAACTGGGGCGAAAGTCTCGACAGCACCATTCACATGAGCCGTGTCGAGCTGCGCGCCCCGGTCTACGGCGTGCCCGAACTGAAATCCGGCTATGAACTGGGCCTGCGCCAGCAACACTCGCTTTTCGGCTGGCAGGTGGAAGCCGATTTCGCCCTGCGCCAGGCCGAGGGGCCCGTCTACCACGACGAAGCACCGGATGAAGACTCACGCTGGTCGGTCGATCTTCAGCTGAGTCGACAGTTGCACACCTTTGCGCTGACCGCGCGCTGGATGCAAGCAAAGGATCCGCTGTGGTTCGTTCCCGAGGCCAGCCCGGTGGGCCGACAGAATCTTTCCGTGCTGCTGGACTTCAGTTCCTGGCTGACCGGCCTGATGCCGGGAGTGGATGCCGGGATGAAGGCCTCCTGGCAGCACACAGAGGATGCCGAGGGGCGTGACGATAATTATTTCCGGTGGGATTTTTCCCTGTCCTGGTAGCGCATGAAATATCTGGCCCGATTACTGGCTGCGCTACTGGTTCTGGCCACCGGGCTCTCATTGGCCGGGCAGGCTGTCATCCAGCCGATCCCGCAGGATCTGGATCGCGATTTCGCGCATATTCTCGATGAAGCCGGGGTGCCGGGCGGTGCCTTCGTGGTGGTTCACGGGGGACGGATTGTCCACGCTTCCAGTCATGGTGTCCGCACCGCCGGTGAACCGGATCCGGTGACCGTCGATACGGTATTTCGACTGGCCTCGGTTTCCAAGACCTTCGCGGCTCAGTTGACGGCACTGCTGGTCCAGGATGGCGTGTTGTCGTGGGATGAGGCGGTGGTCGAGCACGTACCGGAGCTTCGTTTTGCGACGCCGGAGCATGCCCGGCAGCTGCGCATACGGCACCTGCTCGGCCAGTCCACCGGCATTGTGCCCAATGCCTATGACAACCTGCTCAATGCCAGCCAGGGCCTGGATCAGATTCTCCCTCGCTTTGCCGAAGTCAAGCCAATGTGCGCGCCGGGCAGCTGTTATACCTACCAGAACGTGCTCTTTGCCCTGGTCGAACCCGCGATGGAGAGTTCAACCGGGCATTCTTACGACCAGTTGCTGGTCGAACGCGTCATCGATCCGCTGGACATGCGCACTGCATCGGTGGGCATCGCCGGCTACCGGTCGGCGTCCGATCGAGCCTCGCCGCATGCCCGACGCATGCGAGGCGGCCCCTGGTGGCCGACCGAGGTCAACGAGAATTATTACCGGGTCGCTCCCGCGGCCGGTGTGAACGCCAGTGCGCTTGATCTGGGGCAGTGGTTGATTGCGCAGCTGGGGCATCGCCCCGAGGTGATCGAGCCGGCCCTGGTCGAGGGCCTGACCACTCGGCAGGTGCGCACCGCACGTGATCTCAGGCGGCGAGGTTGGCGCGACCTGCTGACTGACGCCCATTACGGCCTGGGCTGGCGCATCTACAGTATCGGGGACGAGGAGATCTACCTGCACAGCGGATGGGTGCGAGGCTTCGTCGCCGAGGTGGCCTTCTCGCGGGACCGTCAGGTCGGGCTGGGTGTTTTGCTTAATGCCGAGAGCTCGGCCATGAACGAATTCACGACCGGATTCTGGCGCGAGGTGCTCTCTTCGGATCCGACCAGGCAGTTCGTCGAACAAGTGCCAGAGGAAAGTGGAGCGGGGCAGGGCAGTACCGACGGCACGGTCAGTCCCACCGCGCCGAAGTGATGTGAGACGTGCGGCCTTGCCAAAGCGTGCCGATTCAGACGTTGCGTTCGGTGGTGCCCGTTTCGGGCTCGTCGGCCGATGCGTCCTCCTTGCGGCACTGGCCGGATTTGCCACACAGACCACAGGCCCCGGAAGCCCCCAGACCACCACATGAGCCCTTGACCGGCTTGTTGGCGAAGATCACGCCGATGGCCATTCCGGCAAACAGCAGGCTGAAGAAGAGAATGGCGAGAACGGTGGTCATCATTGATCAGAGCTCCGATTGCAGGTAGACGGCGAATTCATCAGTCATTCGCTCGGCCACGGTGTCATTGTCCAGAACCAGCAGAAGGGCGGCAATGCCCTGCTCGCGGGCAAATTCGTAACCGGCATCCGCGCCCAGGGCGGTGATGGCGGTGGCCAGGCCGTCGGCCATCTTGCTTGTATCATGGACCACGGTTACCGACACCAGTTCCTGCGGGATCGGGCGCCCGGTGTGCGGGTCGATGGTGTGGGAGAACTGCAATTCCCCGTGTTCGAAGAAGTTGCGATAGCTGCCTGAAGTGACGATGGCCCGGTCGCCGATCTCGACGATGCTGAAGATATCCCTGGAAGCCGGGTCGGGGCGTTCGATGGCGATGCGCCAGGGATCGCCGCCGGGGCGGTGGCCGCGCACGACCATGTCGCCGCCGATATCGACGATGAAATCGTGTATGCCACGCTTGATCAGTTGCTCGCCCACCAGGTCGGCAGCATAGCCCTTGGCGATGCCGGAAAAGTCCAGGTAGACGTCACCGGGCTGGGTCAGTTCGCGGGTGGTCGGGTCGTAGTCCAGCCGCTGCCAGCCCACGCGCGCCATTGCCGATTCGATCTCCTCATCCGACGGCGGCTCTTCGCGTCGCCCGTCCGGGCCGAAGCCCCACAGGTTGACGATCGGTCCGATCGTGGGATCGAAGTGGCCGTCCGATATTTCAGCCATTTCCAGGGAGGTTTCCAGTACCTTGGCAAACTCCGCCGGGACCGTCATGGATTGGCCGGCCTCGAGGGTGTTGAATCGTGTGAGATCGGAATCGTCACGCCAGGTGCTCATCTGGCGGTCGACCAGATCCAGGGCTTCCTCTATGTCCGACCTGAGACCCTCGAGATCACGGCGGTCTTCAGGCACCACCAGCCGGACGCTCCAGTAGGTGCCCATGGTCTGGCCCTGGAGCGTTTCGGCTTCCGGCGCCCGGCTGCAAGCGCTGAGCAGCGACAGGGATGCGGCCAGCAGCAGGGCTGCCGGCAGCATCGATACATGCGGGCGGGGCAAGGTCAGCCTCCGAAGTCGTCGAGCAGAATGTTTTCCGGCTCCACGCCGAGGTCGGTCAGCATCTTGATCGCCGAGGAGTTCATCATCGGCGGGCCGCACAGGTAGTACTCGCAGTCTTCCGGCGCGGGGTGATCCTTGAGGTAGTTGTCGTAGAGTACCTGGTGGATGAACCCGGTCATGCCTTCCCATTCGTCCTCGGGTTGAGGGTCGGACAGGGCCAGGTGCCAGGTGAAGTTGTCGTTCTCCTCGGCGAGTTTGTCGAATTCCTCGACATAGAAGGCCTCGCGGTAGGAGCGGGCACCGTACCAGAAGGTGATCTTGCGATCGGTCTTGATACGCAGCAGCTGGTCGAAGATGTGCGAGCGCATCGGCGCCATGCCGGCACCACCGCCGATGAATACCATCTCGTTTTCGGTGTCCTTGGCGAAGAACTCGCCGAACGGACCGAACACGGTCAGCTTGTCACCTGGCTTGAGGTTGAATACGTACGACGACATCAGCCCCGGCGGCACGTCCTTCTTGTCGGGTGGCGGCGTGGCGATGCGGATGTTGAACTTGAGCAGACCCTTCTCTTCCGGGTAGTTGGCCATGGAATAGGCGCGCACGACTTCTTCCTTGTTGACCGTTTCAAGGTCGAACAGGCCGAAGTGGTCCCAATCACCCCGGTATTCCTTGGGGATATCGAAGTCCTTGAACTTGACATGGAAGGGCGGGGCTTCCATCTGCACGAAACCGCCGGCACGGAAGTCGACTTCCTCGCCCTCGGGCAGCTTGAGGACCAGCTCCTTGATGAAGGTGGCGACGTTGTCGTTCGAAATGACTTCGCATTCCCATTTCTTGACCTCGAAGAACTCAGCCGGGACTTCGATCTTCATGTCGCGCTTGACCGGAACCTGGCAGGCCAGGCGGAAGCCTTCCCTTACTTCGCCGCGGGTGAAGTGGTCAACCTCGGTCGGCAGGATGTCGCCACCGCCCTCGTGCACCTGCACGCGGCACTGGCCGCAGGTACCGCCACCGCCGCAGGCCGAGGACAGGAAGATGCCCTTGGACGAGAGGGTGCCGAGCAGCTTGTCGCCGGCACTGGCCGTCAGGGTCTTGTCCGGGTCTTCGTTGACCTCGATGTTGACGTCGCCACTGACCACCAGCTTGGAGCGGGCGAAGAGAATCACCATCACCAGCAGCAGAACCATGGCGGTGAAGGTGGTGACGCCGAAAATGATTTCCAGAATCATGCTTACTCCTGAATCCTGACTGCGACGGTTACAGCTGTACGCCGGCGAATGACATGAAGCCCAGCGACATCAGCCCGACCACGATGAAGGTGATGCCCAGACCCTTGAGGCCGTCGGGCACGTCGCTGTACTTGAGCTTCTCGCGGATGGCGGCCAGCAGCACGATAGCCAGGGCCCAGCCGATGCCGGCCCCCAGGCCGAAGACCACACTTTCGCCAAACTCGTAATGGCGCTCGACCATGAACAGGCTGGCACCGAGAATCGCGCAATTGACCGTGATCAGTGGCAGGAAGATTCCGAGCGCGTTGTAGAGCTTGGGCACGTACTTGTCCAGCGTCATCTCGAGAATCTGCACCAGGGCCGCGATCACACCGATGTATACCATCAGGCCCAGGAAGCGCATGTCAATCGTCTCGAGGGCGGCAATGCCGGTCCAGGCCAGTGCACCCTCGTCGAGCACGTGGTGCAGCATCAGGTTGTTGAACGGCACCGTGATGGTCAGGACCACGACCACGGCAATGCCAAGGCCCAGTGCGGTCTCGACCTTCTTGGAGACGGCCAGAAACGTACACATCCCGAGGAAGAATGCCAGTGCCATGTTCTCCACGAACACGGCCCGAATGAACAGGCTCAGATAATGCTCAAACATGTCCGGCTCCTTGCCTGGCTGTCATGACGGGGTTCATCGACTTCATTTCCATGACCTTCAGAACGCCTCACTGGTGCGGGAGTTGGGGGCGATGCGATACGGCTCTTCCTCGACCTGGGCCGGCTTCCAGGCCCTGAGGAACCAGATGAAGAAACCGATCAGGAAGAACGCGCTCGGGGGTAGCAGCATCAGGCCGTTGGTCTGGTACCAGCCGCCTTCGGTCACCGGCGTGAGGATGTTGATGCCCATCAGTGAACCGGAGCCGAACAGCTCACGGCACACGCCAACGAAGATCAGCACGATGGAGTAGCCAATGGCGTTGCCAATGCCGTCGATCGCCGACATCACCGGCGAGTTGCTCATGGCGAAGGCCTCGGCACGACCCATGATGATGCAGTTGGTGATGATCAGACCGACAAAGACCGACAGCTGGCGGCTGATGTCGTAGGCAAACGCCTGCAACGTCTGGTCAACGATGATCACCAGCGAGGTGATGATCGTCATCTGCACGATGATGCGGATATTCGACGGAATGTGGTTGCGGATCAGGCTGACCGAGAAGTTCGACAGCGTCATCACGAACAGGACCGCCAGACACATCGTCAGCGTGGTCTGCATGTTGGTGGTGATCGCGAGCGCCGAACAGATGCCCAGGATCTGCAGAGCGATCGGGTTGTTGTTGAAGATCGGTTCGAAAAGAACGTCTTTTGCTTTCGCTTGTGCCATGTCTGTTACTCCTCGATGGCCACGACCGCGGCCCAACTGTCATCGCCGTACTGCTGTTCCCGCATGCGTTCCAGGTAGGGGCCGAATCCGCGCTCGCCGACCCAGAACTGGACCATGTGGTTGACGCCGTTGGCGGTGATGGTGGCGCCGGAAAGGCCGTCGATCTTGTGTTCACGATCAGGTACGTCGGGGCCGACCGATCCCTTGATCACTTCGATGGCGACGTTGCCGTCGTCGTCGAAGAGTTTCTTGCCAACCCAGTTCTCCTGCCAGCGCGGGTTTTCGATCTCGCCGCCCAGGCCCGGGGTTTCTGCATGGTCAAAAAAGCCGATGCCGGCAATGGTGTTGGCATCCGCCTCCAGGGCGAGGAAGCCGTACATGGTCGACCACAGACCGTAACCGTGTACCGGAAGAATGATGCGGTTGATCTCTCCGGCCTCGTCGCGGGCCAGGAACACCTCGGCTACGTGGGCCTGACGGCGGATGCCGGCCGGGTCGGGCGAGACCGCGCGGCTTTCGTTCGGGTCGCGTGCGGCCCGCCGCTGGTCATAGTCCTCCGATCGTTCCACGTATTCTCCGGTTTCGATATCGACGAAGCGACGTTCGATGTTCTCGAAGGCCGAACGCACGTCCATGCCGCGCTCGTAGAGGCCGGCAGCCTGCAGGATGTTCTGCTGACGGAACTGCGTGCGGTTGTCGTGCTGGGCCGGGCGCAGTCCGACGGCAAGGGTCGATACCACCACCGCGCAGACCAGGCACAGGAAGAACGCGACCTTGAGGGTGTTTCCGATGGATTCTCTGTTATTGGCCATGATGTCAAGCTCCAGTCCGCTGTAAGCGGCGGCGGATGTTGGCCTGGATGACGAAGTGATCGATCAGCGGTGCACAAAGGTTACCAAACAGAATGGCCAGCATGACGCCTTCCGGGAAGGCCGGGTTGACCACTCGAATCAGTACCGTCATGACGCCAATGAGCGCACCGAAGATCAGCTTGCCGGTATTGGTCATCGATGCCGAGACCGGGTCGGTAGCCATGAACACCATGCCGAAGGCGAAACCACCCAGCGACAGGTGCCAGAACCACGGCATGTCGAACATCGGGTTGGTATCGCTGCCGATCATGTTGAACACGGTGGCCATGGCGGCCATGCCCAGCAGCATGCTCAGCATGATGCGCCAGGAAGCGATCTTGGTCGTCAGCAGGATGACCGCGCCAAGCGCAATCAGCAGTAGCGAGGTTTCACCCATCGAGCCTTGTATGCCGCCCAGTGAGGTCTGCATCCAGGTCAGGTCGACACCGCTCATGGTGCCGGCCACTTCGTTGAGGCCGGCGGAGTAGTCCAGCTCGCCATCGAAGGCCAGGGCCAGGGCGGTGGCGCCGGAGAAACCGTCGACCGCCGTCCAGACCGAGTCGCCGCTCATGTGAGCCGGGTAGGCGAAGAACAGGAAGGCACGCCCGACCAGTGCCGGGTTGAGGAAGTTCTTGCCGGTGCCGCCGAAGATCTCCTTGCCGACCACTACGCCGAAGCTGATGCCCAGAAAGACCATCCACAGCGGGATGGTGGGTGGCAGGATCAGCGTGAACAGGATGCCGGTGACGAAGAAGCCTTCGTTGACCTCGTGGCCGCGCTTCCACGCGAACAGGCCTTCCCAGATAAAGCCGCCTAGATAGGTGACGATGAAGATCGGCACGTAGTAGACCGCGCCGTGCAGGAAGTTGGCGTACCAGCTGGACGGATCGAACCCGGCGAACATGGCCACGATGTCGGTACGCCAGCCCGGGATCGGGTCGTAGCCGAACTCGGCGATCTGCAAGTTGGCCTGGTAGCCGGTGTTGAACATGCCGAAGATCAAGGCCGGCAGTGCGGCGAACCAGACCGTCATCATGACCCGCTTCAGGTCGATGCCGTCACGGATGTGAGCACTGGTCCGGGTGGTGTCCGACGGGCTGTAGAGCATCGTGTCGAACATCTCGTAGAAGACGTAATAGCGCTCGTACTTGCCGCCTTCATGGAAGTGCGGCGCGATCTTTTCGTCGATGTACTTTCTCAGGCCCACGTCAGCCCTCCGCCTCGATGGTTGTCAGAACGTCCCTGAGAATCGGGCCGTATTCATACTTGCCGACACACACGTACGTGCACAGCGCCAGGTCTTCCTCGACCAGTTCCAGTGCCCCAAGAGACAGGGACGTTTCCAGGTCGCCAACCACGAGAGCACGAAGCAACTGCGTGGGCAGGATGTCGAGCGGCATGATCGTTTCGTACTGTCCCAGCGGCACCATGGCGCGTTCGCTGCCGTTGGTCGTGGTGGTGGCTTCGAAACGCTTGCCGGGCATCAGCTTCGACAGGTAGATGTTGAGCGAGGAGTGACGCTCCAGCCCCGGTGACAGGTAGCCGAACATCTTGCGTTCCTTGCCTTCGCGCAGGATGGTGACCTGGTTGGACAGGCGACCGAGCCAGGCCGTCGGGCCGCTGGCATTGTGGCCATTGAACACCGAGCCGGAAATGACGCGGTTGTCGCCGGCCTCGATTTCGCCTTCGGTCAGGTCCTCCAGCGAGGCGCCAAGGCGCGTCTTGAGCAGGCGAGGGTTGCTGGCCTGCGGGCCGGCGAGGGCGACGACGCGGTCGGTGAACAGCCGGCCGCTGGTGAACAGGTGGCCGATGGCGATCACGTCCTGGTAGCCCACGGTCCAAACTTCACGGCTCATGTTGACCGGATGCAGGAAGTGGATGTGAGTGCCCGGGTTGCCAGCCGGGTGGGGGCCGGCAAATGTCTCTTCGCGCACCTGGCCGCCTTCGAA
>SKXY01000302.1 GCA_007128175.1 Wenzhouxiangella sp.
CCCGGCTCGAACAGGTACGCACTCCCATCCTGATCATGCACGGCGAAGCCGACATCCGCGCCCCCTTCCGCCAGTTCGAACTGGTCGTCGACGCCCTCGAACGCCACGACCGCACCCACGAGGCGGTCAGTTACCCCGACCAGCCACACCAGTTCACCAACCCGGCCGACCGCGTCGACATGTACAGCCGCCTGGAAGCCTGGATGGACCGCTGGCTACGCCCCGAATAAACCCGGGGCGATTTCTTTCAGCGACAGACTGCAGAACGGTCACGGCGACGCAGAGCACCGACAATCAGCGTCAGCAAGGCCAGCATCATTAGTCCGAACGGCCCGGCAACCGGTACTGGAACCGGCTCAATGCCCGGCGACCCACTGATGGTGAATTCATCGGAAGCCTCGTTTTCGTTACCCGCAATATCGGTCACGGCGCCCTCGGGCAGGCTCAGAGAGACCTCCATCGGCCCGAAGCCGTCCGGCGTCACCTCCAGCTCGAAGACCGGATTGGCGTCACTCACCAGCTCGATGCCGGCCACGTTCTCGGTCACGATGTCGGCGACGTCGAAGCCACTGACCGCTTCCCCGAAAATCTCGGTGAAGGTGAGCGTGACCGGTATCGGCTCCTGGTCGTCCGTATCGGTCACAGAGGTCGTAAACTGGGCCGTGGGCCGGGTATCGCCGAACTCGATGGCAAAGGATTCACTGTTGCCCAGCGCATTGCCGGCCTCATCAGTGAACGCGCCCTCGGGCACCTCCACGGAAATGGTGTGTGAGCTGTCGGTCACGCTGTCGGCCGTGACCTCCAGGGTGAACTGCTGCTGATTTTCATCATCGAGCAGGGCAAACGAGGCGTTTTCCACGATCAGCGCACTCACATCAAAGTCGACGATCGGCTCGCTGAACTCCAGCTGCAACTCAAACGTTGCGACATTGGTGAATCCATCGTTGATTGGGACCGGCTCAATGTCTGCCTCCAGCGCCACGATCTCGGGAGCGGTGCGATCGGACTCGATGGTGAACCCGCCTTCCTGGTTGTCGTTGCCAGCCTCGTCCTGCACCACGCCCTCGGCAATAAACACGCTGATTTCGCCGTCGTCAACGGCTTGCACGCGCACCGAGTAGCGCCCTTCTGATGCATCGACTTCAGTGAATGCACTCAACAGGGCATTGCTCTCTTCGAGCATGCCTTCGGCGAAGTCGATCACCGGCTGGCTGAACGAAATGTACAGGGTGAAAAAGTCATCGTTGGTCGGGCTGTCAATCGGGTCATCATCGAATGCTCCGCCATCCTCGACCGCGTGGAAGCTGGGGACCGGAGATTCACTATCATAGGTGATGGTGAACTGATCAGCGGCCTCGTTACCGTTACCCGCCTCATCCTCGGCCACGTCGGCCGGCACATCCACCGTGATCGTGCCGTCTTCATCCGGAGTGATCTCCACCGAGTAACTGGAACCGGAACCCGAGAAATCGGATGCGGAACCGCCACTGACCACGATATCCCCGACCTCAAAGCCGGTCACCTCCTCGCTGAACTCGATCGTCACCGGAATCGGATCGGTGTTGGTCGGGCTGGATTCGGAACTGGAGATGGTCACGCTCGGCGCCGTGCCAACGAAATCAATACTGAACTGATCGCCAGCCTCATTGCCATTTCCGGCTTCGTCCTCGGCCACGTCAGCCGGAACATCCAGGGTGATTTCACCATCGCCATCCGGTGCGATGTCGACCGAGTAGCTGCTGCCACTGCCTGAGAAACCGGCTACAGAGCCGCCACCGACCACGATATCCCCGGCCTCGAAACCGGTGACATCCTCGCTGAACTCGATCGTCACCGGGATCGGATCGACATTGGTCGGGCTCGACTCGGTACTGGAAACGCTGACGGTCGGCGAGCTGGTGTCAAAAATCACGCTGAACGGGTCGGCCGGCGCGTTGTCGTTGCCGGCGGCATCCTGGGCGACCCCCTCGGGCACGTCGATGGTAACCAGGCCCTCTTCTTCCGGGCTCACCGTCACGCTGTACTCCGTGTCACCGTCACCGCCGCTGAATCCGGAAAGCTGGGCATTGCCTGCCACGATATCATTCTGCTCGAAGCCGAACACCGGCTGATCAAAACTGAAGGTCACGACAAACTCCTCGGCATTTGTCGCGCCGGACTCGTCCGAACTGATCACGACCTCAGGGGCGGTCACATCGTAGACAATCGTGAACTCATTCGAGGCCTCGTTCAGATTCCCGGCCGCGTCAGTGAGCACATTCTCGTTGAGCTGTATCGATATTTCCCCCTCTTCCTGCGGTTCGACGTACAGCTCGAAAAATGGATTCGAATTGCTATTGATGTTGGTGATGATTGCTCCGGTGACCGTAAAGTCCGAAACATCGATGCTGCTGACCGGCTGTTGGAAAATCTCGTACACATCCAGATTCAGAAAAAAGAAATCCGCATTGGTCGGATCCGGCTCCTGACTTGCCAAAAAGGCCGTAGGACGCGTATCGCCAAACTCTATGGTGAAGTCTTCGCTGTCAGGCTCGTTTTCGTTACCTGCAAGGTCGGTGAATGCGCCTGCGGGCACACCGATTTCCAGCGAAATTGATTGGGTTGTGACATCATCCGGCGTGATTTCCACGGTGAAGGTGATATTGTCCGCCGTGGAAAAATCCGTGGCCAATCCGTTGGTCACACTCAACTCGCTCACATCGAAATCCGAAATTTCCTGACTGAAAGTGATCACGATATCGAAAGGCGACTGATTGGTCGGATCATCCACGCCATCGGCTCTCTGGATGGACACGATCGTAGGAGCGGTGCGGTCGACAGTGATCTGGAACTGGCCTTCCTCATTATCATTGCCGGCCAGATCCTGTACCTCGCCCTCGGGAATGGTGATCGTGACTTCCCCGTCGCTCTGCGGTTCGATTCTTATGGAATACACTCCTCCAGAAAAATCCACCGTCTGGAGATCATCAACTAGTGCATTGTCGGCAGTGATATTGCCTAGACCGAAGCTGTCCAGTTGCTCACCAAAATCAATGAACAGCGTAAAGAAATCGTCATTGATCGGGCTTTCAAGCTCGTCACTATTGATGCTGCCACCCTCTTCCACGGCGAGAAAAGTGATCTGCGGCTGGCTGGTATTGAGTGTGACCTCAAGCGCGTTCGAGGCTTCGTTGTCATTTCCCGCAAGATCGGAAACAAGATCGGATGCCAGTTCAATGGTGAAGGTGTCATCGGCATCAGGGACAAGGTTGAAAGAGAACACCTCATCTTCGCTGTCGGCCTCGAAGTCTTCAATGGAGAATCCGGTACCGTTGGCAGCGCTTATCGCACCTTCTGCGATTGATTCGGAAAAGCCCAGAACCGTCTCTCCGAAATCGATTTCCACGGGAATCGGGCTGACATTGGTATCAGACGATGCCGTGGTGGAAACGACCGGGGTGGGTGGCACCTGATCAAACACCAGCGCCAGGGTTTCGGCTGCTTCATTCGGATTGCCGGCATCGTCTTCGGTCGCACCGGCAGCAATATCCAGGGCAATCGCCGACGGTCCGTCGCCCGGGGGCGGATCGACATTCACGGAATAGACCGAATCACCGTCGGCACCGGAAAAGTCGGATAAAGTGGCATTGTCGATTTCGATGTCCGAGAGTTCGAAGCCGAACACCGGCTTGCTGAAAGCAATGGTGACCGGGATCGGGCTCTGGTTGGTGTACCCGACGCCATCGAACTCGTTGACATCGGCGGCGGTGGTCTCCACCTCGAGCGGGATGCTGTCGAAGGTGATGACCAGATCCTCTTCGCTCGCCTCACTGGCGTTACCGGCCGCATCCTCGGCCACGCCTTCCGGAATGCTGATGGTGATGTCATAGAGCTGGCCGGCGGTCGTATTGGCGGGAATGATATCGACGGTAAACGTACCGCCGCCCTGATCGGAAAACGACCCGGCATCCGCCGAGCCGTTGTCCACGACGATATCGCTGGCTTCGAAACCCGAAACCGCCTGTGAGAACTCGACACTGATCGGCACGACCGGATCGCCGGTCGCCTCCACACTGGAAAGCAACGTCACCTGTGGAGGCGTCCGGTCGATGGTGTAGGTGTCTCCATCGGTGAACGGGATTTGAACGATACCGGGACTGACCCCGACCGTATTATCAAGATCCAGCCTGATGCTGCCGTCACCGGAACCTGTATCCACGCTTACTTCGTAGGTGTCCCCACTACCGGAGACCTCCAGGATCGAGGTTCCTGACAAATCCATCGTAGCGAGTGAAAAATTGGAGGTGGATAATCCGGATACCGGACCGGACAACACAACCTGAAAGACCACCTCGTCGGCATTGGTCGTGGATTGAGGTGGGTCGAGCCCATCAATCGTGACGACATCGACC
>SKXY01000199.1 GCA_007128175.1 Wenzhouxiangella sp.
GCTTATGAGCCAACAAATGAACGAACCTACTTCTGTTTTTTCGCCCGCGGATGTGTCTTGTCGTAAACCTTGGCCAGGTGCTGGAAGTCTAGGTGGGTGTAGATCTGGGTGGTGGTGAGGTTGGCGTGGCCGAGCAGTTCCTGAACTGCACGCAGGTCGCCGGAGGATTCCAGGATATGGGATGCGAAGGAGTGGCGGAGCTGGTGCGGATGCACCCGCTGGTCCAGCCCCTGGCGTTCGGACCAGTAGGCGACACGTTTCTGGATGGCGCGCACTCCCAGCGGGCGGCCTTTCAGGCTGGTGAACACTCGTGGCTGGTCGACCCCGGCCACCGTGGCATGAATACGACGCCACTGTCTCAGCGCCTTGAGTGCATGCCGGCCGACCGGCACCAGCCGTTCGCGTCGTCCCTTGCCGAGTACGCGTACCAGGCCTTCGTTCATGTCGATGCGGTCCCAGGTCAGCCCGGCCAGTTCACTCACGCGCAGGCCGGAGGCGTAGAACAACTCGAGGATTGCCCGGTCGCGTTCGGCCAGTTCGTCCTCCTGCGGGATATCGAGCAACGCCAGCACCTGATCGATGTCGAGTACTTCCGGCAGCTTGCGGCGAACCTTGGGCGCACGCACGCCGCGGCTGGGGTCGTGGCTTATAACGCCTTCCCGGCGCAGGTAGCGAAAGAATCGCCGTAGACCCGAGAGCCTTCTCTGCACGCTACGCGGGCTCAATCCGCGACGATGTTCGGCAGCGGCAAAGCCGCGAATGTCATTGACGCCGAGGGTGGTCGTGTCGTTGGTGTCGCGCTCGCGGCACCAGGCGAGAAAGCGTGTCAGGTCGCGTCTGTAGGCATCCAGCGTGGCGTCGCTCAGGCCGGCTTCGTTGGCCGCATGGTCGAGAAAGGCGGAAATGGCCGCCTTGAGTGTACCCCGCCGCTCATTCTGTAACATTCAGCGAGTCGGAAAGCGCTTAGCCGTAAGGCAGGCCTCGCCGGGAATGGCAGCGTCCTTTCCAAGAGGGCTAACACGCGCTGCGGCACTCCGGCCAGGCTTCTTTCGGCTGACGCCGAAAACCGTCTGTCCTGCGTTGCCGGCGCTGCGGATGAGTGCTTTCCGACTCGCCCTTCGGGAGCGCGTCTGAGCCGACATTGCAGGGCAGGCGAAGCCGTATGGCGTCTTTCGCGCAGCGAATGAAGCCATGCGAGCGTAGCCGTTGCCCGTGTTGTAACCCTTGTAAAGGGCGTGCCATTCACTGCGGATTGCGCCTTGCACTGTCGACTCGGTCACGCTCTGAATGTAACAGAATGAGTGGCGGGGTACACTAACTTCATCAAGCGCTCTTGCGATGGTCGTCGCTGGCCAGTTCAAGCCGGTGGCGGATGGTGGTGCCGAGCAGTTCCAGGAACAGGGTGCCCATGTCCGGGTTGAAGCGGCCCGCCGAGTCGGATCCGATGGCCAACAGGCCCGTATGATTGACCGGGACGAGCGCAGCCGATCCGATGGATTCGTGCCGGGTGGGAAACAGCACTTCGAGCTTGGCCCGGGTCAGTCGTCCGAACACGATTTTCCCGCGCGCGAGAATGTCCTCGAACCAGTCCGGCACCGGGTCCTGGTGAATGGTGACGGCCTCGGCATCGTTTAATTCGGAATGTGGGGCAAGCAGGTGCAGGCGAACGCTGCCGGCCTCGAAATCCCCTGCCAGACGATCCATCAGGCGTTCGATGAACTCGCGTGTATCGTCGGTGGTCATGATCTCGAGGGTAAGCTGATGCAGGCGTTGCATCAGCCGTTCATTCTCTCCGGCGATGCCTGCAAGGGTCTGGAGCTGAGCCTTGAGTTGGCGATTCTCGGTACGCAGCCGGTCGACCTGCAGCTCGATGAGCGATTCCGCGCCGGCCTCGTGCAGCAGGTTCAGGCTATCCACCAGTTCAGGGTGGCGGCTGAAAAGGTCGGGATGGGCCTGCAACCACTCGATGACGTCGGATTCCTCGATCTGCTTCATTTCTTCCATGCAATGACTCCCTCGAATACTTTGCTGGCCGGTCCGGTCATCGTTACCGGTTGACCCTCTCCCGACCAATCTATCACAAGCACTCCACCTGGCTGTATGACTTCCACCGGGGCATCAACCTGGCTGGCACGCAAGAGTGCCGTGGCGGCAGCACAGGCGCCGCTGCCGCAGGCCAGTGTCGGGCCGGCACCGCGTTCGTAGACCTGCAATCGCAACCGGGATGGGTTTTCGATGAAGACGAAACCGACATTTGCACCGTCTTTCAGATCCGGGTGGCGGCTCAGGGCGGAACCGATGCGCTGGACTTCAGCGTGTTCCGGCGGGTGCGGGACAATCACCACGAGGTGCGGATTGCCCAGCGCGACACCGAGCGCTTCGACCCGATCTCCGTTGGCAGATAGATCGATCGGGAAGCCGTCGCGGCCAGCAAGGCCGCAGGCGGCTGGCGTGAAATCGGGCGGTGGCAGGGTGGCGGCAATTTCTCCGGCGCTTTTCCAGGCAAGATGGACCGGCCCGGCAACCGTCTCAACCCGGGTTGTGCGATCAAATTCGCCGCGACGGTGCAGCCAGAGGGCCACGGCACGCATGCCGTTCCCGCATTGCTCGGCCATGCTGCCGTCGCTGTTGTAGACATCGACCCGGCACAGGGCGTCGGCGCTGTTCGCCGCACGCAGGGCCAGAAGCTGGTCGAAGCCGATGCCGCGGTGACGGTCGGCCAGGGCAATGATCTCGGCCGGCCCGGGGTTGAAGGTTTCGTTACGGCCATCGACCAGAACGAAGTCGTTTCCCAGTGCTTCGAGCTTGGTGAAGGCGATTCGCCCGCGCTTTCTCATCGCCCGGTCCGTCCCTGCAACAGCCAGTGGCGTTCCGTGGGTCTGGAGAATTTCAGGTTGCCGAGGCCGACCTGGTGCAGTTGCTCTTCCAGTTCTTCCACGGTCCAGGCCGCCAGCAGGCTGTTGTAGAAGTCCTGCCGGAGAATCTCGGGCGCTTCGGCAGCATGTTCTTCGACCAAGGCGGCCGCGGTTTCGCGGTCGGGCGGGCGATGAAGGTCCATGACCTGCACGAAGGCTCCGGAAGCGGCCAGTTCAGCGATGGCATTCCACAGAATCCCGGGGTCGGGCAGGTGGTGCAGCAGGCTATTGGAGACCACGGCATCGAATCGATGCCCGAACGGGTGGGTCGGCAAGTGGGCTTGTACGAATTCGACACGATTGGTCGTTCCGGACTTGCTTAGTGCGTCGCGAGCCAGCGCGAGCATGTTCGGACCAGCGTCGAGGCCGGTGATGTGCCATTTCGGCAATGCCTGGGCGAATCGCAGGCAAATATCACCCGGGCCACAGCCCAGGTCGAGCAGCAATCCGTTACCAGTGGTGTCCAGATGCGATAATGCGTGCTCGACAAACAGGGCATTGGGTTCGCTGAAATCGGCTTCGGCATAGGCACGTGCCTGGGCTGGCGCGTCCATCAATTCGGGTTCAGGTACCCTCTGCATCGTTTTCCTCCTCACTGGAATCGGTCGTGGCCGGTTCCTGCTCGGGCAGATAGAGATCATCCTTGAGGCCGCAGCCGGCCAGGAAGGCTAGACACAGCAACAGGCAGGTTAAACTTGATCGCATGAACGATATCGCCGCTGAAAAACTCGAATGCGTGGTCCGTGAAACGGGCCCGAACCCGCAGCACGCGGTTATCTGGCTTCACGGGCTGGGTGCCGACGGGCATGATTTCGAACCGATTGTACCGCACCTGTCGGTGGCCGCTGCGCGGCCCGTGCGCTTCGTTTTCCCCCATGCACCGGTGCGCGCGGTCACCCTCAACGGTGGAATGGCCATGCGTGCCTGGTACGATATCCTTGGCGTGGACATCGACCGCAACCAGGACCGTTCGGGGATCATGGCCTCGCTGGCCGCTACAGACCGGCTGATCGACGACGAGCTCGCGCGAGGAATCTCCCCGGACCGACTTGTTCTGGCCGGTTTTTCCCAGGGAGGCGCAATCGCCCTGCGATGCGGGCTCGCGCGCGACGAACGCCTGGCCGGCATCATGGCGCTTTCGACCTATTTGCTGGAAGAAGACGCGCTGGATCAGTGGGTTGGCCAGTCGGCACGCGACATTCCGATCTTCATGGGGCACGGCAGCCAGGATCCGATCGTTCCGGTGCAACTCGGACAAAGCAGTGCCGAACGTTTGCAAGGGGCCGGGTTGGGTGTGGAGTGGCAAACCTGGCCGATGCAGCATGCCGTTTGTGCCGAGGAGATTGCAGCCATCGACCGGTGGCTGGAGCAGTGCTGGAAGTGAGCGCGCCCCAGCGAGTACTGATCGTCGATGACGAGCTGCCGGCGACGCGTCGGCTGGAACGCATGGTTGCCGCGCTGGACGGTGTTGCAGTCTGCGGGTTCGAGCACGATCCGACGCAGGTGGTCACCAAATGCCGTGATCTCGGACCGGATGTGGTGCTGCTCGATGTTGAAATGCCAGGTCTGAACGGGGTCGACATCGCCCGGCAATTGCGGGCAATGCCTGCGGCTCCGGTCGTGATTTTTGTGACCGCCTTTGAGCAGTACGCCGTCGAGGCGTTCGATCTGGATGCGGTCGATTACCTGGTCAAGCCGGTTCGGAGCGAGCGACTGGAGCGTGCCCTTGAACGGGCCAGGGAGCGCCAGCCCGATGATAATGCGACACTGGTTTCGCGCATCGGAGACCGTACCATGACTGTCCCGATCAGCGATGTCTGCGCTCTGGTGGCCGAAGACAAGTACACCGTGGTGCACCATGCTGGCGGCATGGCGCTGGTCGAGGATTCGCTTGTCAGACTCGAGGAGCGTTTCCCCGACCGTTTTATCCGAGTGCACCGCAAGGCGCTGGTTGCAAAGGCTTCTTTGCGGGGTATGCACCGGGATGCCGATGGGCAGGAGCGCGTTGATATCAAGGGTTCAAAGTATTGCCCGCCGGTCAGTCGCCGCAATCTTCCCGCTGTTCGCAAGTTGCTGCTGAAAAAGGATTGAAACAAGTCAATGATCAGAATCGCCACTCGCAAGTCACTGCTCGCCCTATGGCAAAGCGAGCATGCTGCCGATCTGTTGCGCCGTCATCATCCCGGCCTCGAAGTCGAGCTGGTACCGCTCAGTACCCGAGGTGACGAGGTACTGGATCGCTCGCTGTCGGAGATCGGTGGCAAAGGCGTTTTTCTGAAGGAACTGGAACGCGCGATTCTGGATGGTGAAGCCGACATCGCGGTGCACTCTCTCAAGGACGTGCCCGCCGAGTCCCCGCCGGAGTTCGAGTTGGCCGCCTACCTGGCCGGGGGCGACTGGGGTGACTGGTGGATCACGCGTGACGGGAGGTCACCGGCCGACATGCCGGCCGGTAGTCGAGTGGGAACCTCGAGCCTGCGGCGACAAAGCCAACTTCTTGCCCAGTATCCGGATCTGGATATCGTGCCAGTGCGCGGCAACGTGCAGACGCGCCTATCCAAACTGGATGGCGGAGAGGTCGACGCCCTGATCCTTGCGGCCGCAGGACTTCAGCGCCTGGAAATTCAGCGCGAACACTGGTTGCCCCTGCAGCCGCCCGAGTTTTTGCCGGCACCGGGGCAGGGCGTGATCGTGGCCCAGTGCCGTCGTGGAGACGATCGCACCCGGCGTTTGCTTGAGCCGCTAAAGTGTGAGCACACCACAGCCCGCATTCGTGCTGAACGGGCCGTGGTGCATGAGCTCGGTGGTGATTGCCGCATGCCCCTGGCCGCGCTGGCAGAGCTCGATGGCGATACCTTGCGCTTGCAGGCGCGCCTGGCCAGCCCGGACGGCGGTCAGGTCATCGATGCCGCAGCCACGGGAGCCGTTACCGACGCCGAAGAACTGGGACGCAAGGCGGCGAGATTTATCATTGACAATGGCGGTATGAGAATTCTGTCACAATTATGAAAAGCCGTCATCATTTCATTGCTCTTCGGGGTAGACATTCGAATGCCGGTATGCGAGAGTTATTTCCAAGCTTGTTTAGAGAAGGGGATTTACAGACGATTTGCTTTCCGGGCGTCACCCACGGCACTCTCTGTTGAGGTGCGTCCCCCTACTGCCAACGCCAACACGCAAGCCCCCAGCACTTTGGCAGGTTGTGCCAGACGCCCGGATCTTAATCAAGTACAGGCCTGCCCTTTCGGCAGGCCTTTTTTTTGCTGGAGAATTGCATGTCCGTCACGCCACTGGTTCTAGTTACACGCACCGAGTCGGCCGGCGAGAATCTCGCCGAAAAAGTCACTGAAATGGGCAAGGATGTCCTGCATTGCGCACCTTTCGCTCTCGAGCCACCGGAGAATGCAGGGGAAGTCGCATCCCAGCTCGAGGCGCTGTTGCCGGCCGACCTGGTTGTGATTACCAGTCAGGAAGGCGTCCGCAGGAGTGCTGAACTCGTGGGGGCGGAGAGCTTTGCACGTGCTCTTGTGGTCGTGCCCGGTGAAGGCACTGCCCGCCTGGCCCGAGAACTCGGCTTCGCCAATGTCATCTACCCCTCGCGCCATGGCACCAGCGAAGCCATGCTGGCGTTGCCGGAACTGCGCGAAGTCGATGGTCTGAATGTCCTGATACTGGCCGCCGAGGGTGGGCGCGGCCTGATGGGTCGAGTGCTCGAGGACAGGGGGGCGGTGGTCGATCGCGTTCACGTCTATCGCCGGATCCGCCAAGCCATGCCGGATGATATGGCAGACAAGGTTCGCGAGGCCGAGTGGGTCATCACTCTGGCAGCCAGCTGGGAGGCCGTGGCCGGTTTGTGCGAGGCGCTGACGGATGATGTGCTCGAGCGCATCAAGGCAGGCGCGCTGATCGCACCGTCCCGGCGTGTGGCCGAACGGGCCGAATCGGTTGGTTTTCGTCGCTGCACGATTGCCGGTGGCGCTGATGACGAGGCGATGCTGAATGAACTCCGCCGTCTGACCGGCAAGGATGAATTGCGTTAACCTTGTTACGCCACCCATCCGGAAAGGTATGCCATGAGCGAAGACCAGAGCTCAAGTGACTCAGAGGTAACCGTTGCCGATGTCGAATCGCCCTCCACCAGGGGCGTGGACTCCGCACCTGCCAAGCGATCACTGGCGATGCCGGTGGCGGTCCTGTCCCTTGTTGTTGCACTGGCCGCTGTCGCCGGTCTGGCCTGGCTCTGGTTTGAAGGCGTAGAGGTCGATACCGATGACATGGCCTCGACCGAGCGTGTCGAAGCACTCCATCAGGCGCTGGGCGATCACGACGAACGCCTGGATTCGCTGCAATCCGAACTGGCGGAGGTTCGCGAGGCGCTGGATTCCCACGATACCGACCTGGCCGACCTGCGTCAGTCGATTCGCAGCCAGGCAGACGACGGCGACGAGGTGACGCGCCGTTTGGCTGATCTCGAGGCCGATTTGTCCGCAGCCGTCGATCGGCTCGAAGAAACAGCGGACGACCAGCGCGCGGTGGACCGGGAATTGGCCCGCAGACTGTTTCTGATGGAGGCCGCCGCATTGCTGCGCAGCGGTCAGGAGCGTGCAGAACTTGCCGGTGACTATTCTGCGGCACGCGCGGCCTACCGTCGGGCCTATCGGTTGTTGCGGGATTTCGACGATCCACGGGGTAGCCGTGCGCGCGGCCTCATCGCCCAGGAACTGGAAGCGCTGGAGGCGATGAGTGAACCTGACTGGACATCGATGTCGGCTAGAATCGATCGACTTGCCAGCAGTGTCGATGAGTGGCCGGCCATTGCAGTGACGACGACCGGGATGGCGTCAGACGAAGATGAAGAGGACGAGGAAGCCGGCTGGTTGGGGCGCCTGGGTTCAACTCTTGGCGGACTGGTCAGCGTTCGCCCCAGGGACACTGTGCCAGTGACTTCCGAAGAGCTTGACGCCGTGCGTGAGCAGGTTCGGTTACGGCTGGCTGCGGCAGAACTGGCGGTTGCCCGCCGCAACCTCGATGAATCCTCACGCCAGTTTCGGCGAACCTCGGAACTGATCGAGCGGTGGTTTGATGCCGATCACTCGGCAGTAGCACGCGGATTGTCCGTGCTGGATGACCTGGCTGCCACCGAGCCGGCTGAGCTACCCGGTTTGGGTGATTCCCTGGCCGAAATTCAGCGTCTACTGGAAGATTCGTGAAACGCCTGCTGCTCATAGTTCTGGTTGCCGTGGGGCTGGTAGCCGCTGCCTTTATCGCGCCACTCCTGCTCGAGGATCCGGGGCATGTCGTGATCGACATCGGCCAGTGGCGTATCGAAATGTCCCTGCTGGCGCTTGCCGGTGCCGTGTTGCTGGTCTGGATCGTTTTTTCTCTCGTCAGCTTGTTGTTGCGTCTGCCGGCGCGAACCATCAGGCGCGCACGTGAATTGCGTTCCCGGCGTCAACTTGAAAACGGTTTTCTGGCACTGACCGAGGGTGACTGGCAACAGGCAGAGCATTCGCTGCAGAAGTCGCTGCGTTACCGGGGTTCGACGGCCGGATACCTGGCGGCGGCACGCGCGGCGCAGGGGCGTGGTGACCGTGATTCCCGGGATCGCATGCTTGCGCTGGCCGATACCCGCTTCGGGCGCCGTCATTTTGTCACCGGTCTCGCGCGTGCCCGGTTGCTGATCGGGGAGGGTCGTATCGAAGAGGCCGTGCCCGTGCTGGAGGAATCGCACTTGCGCAAGCCTCGGCATACCGGGGTGCTGCGCCTGTTGCTGGAGAGCTACCAGGAATTGGGGCGCTGGCGGGATATACGACTTCTGACTCCAGCCTTGCGCCGGGCCGGAGTGGTTGATCGCGAGCGTGCCGAAGGACTCGCTGCGCTGGCCGGCAGCCGCGAACTTGAGTCGGCTGCCGATGTTGAGCACCTGGAGCAGTGCCGGAAGGAGCTGGGGCGGAAACACCAGCAACAGCGCGACGTGGTGCTGGCCTACGCGCGCCGATCTTCGGAACTCGGGCGGACAACAGTGGCTGGCCGTGCCCTGGCCGGCTACCTGAAAAAGCAACTCGACGACGAACTGCTGCGAGCCTATGCGGATGTGGGTGAAGACGGGAGAGCCGAGCGTATCGGCCATCTCGAACGCTGGCTGGAGGAACAGCCGGGGCATGGTGGCTTGTTGTTGTCGCTGGGGCTGCTCTACCTCGATGATCGGCAGTACGACAAGGCCCGTTCCTGCCTGGAAGAGGCCGTGCGCAAACAGCCTGGCAGCGAGGGTTACGCGGCTCTGGGCCGGGTGCTCGATCATGCCGGGAAGCTGGAGGCAGCGGCGCAATGCTACCGCAACGCCCTGCGCCTGAGATCCGGCCGCGGCGCCGAACCCCTGCCGCCGCCGTCCACGGCGTAAAGCTTGAATCGGAAAACGGGAAACGTAAAACGGGGGTGAGCTTATCGTGGTGTTTTCCTAACGGTGGCCAAGTGAAATATCCACGCCATTGGCCACTCTTGCCAAACTGAAGGCAACTCGCTGTCCCCCGTTTTACGTTTTACGATTCTCCGTTTCCACTTTTCTCAAGCCAATGCATACTGAACAACTCGTCCGGGTCGGTCCAGACCTGCAGTGATTCCAGTCCGGCCCTTGCTGCAATTTCCCGGAATCCAGCCACCGTGTACTTGTAGCTGCTTTCGGTGTGAATGCTGTCGCCAGCAGCGAAGTCGGATTGGTGTGCACCGATCCCGATGCGGGTCGCGCGAGTGGCCACCAGATGCATTTCGATGCGCGACAGTTCACGGTTGAAGCGTGCTTCGTGCCTGAATGCGTTGATATCGACTTCGACACCCAGCTCGCGCTCCATGCGACGCAGCAGGTTGAGGTTGAACTGCGCGGTGATGCCCTCGCGGTCATCGTAGGCGCGGAGCAGTATCGGTTCCGGCTTGAGCAGGTCGACGCCAATGAGGATGGCGCCTGTATTGCCGATGATGTTGCCCATTCGGCGCAGAAAGGCGATGGCTTCGTTCTGATCGAAGTTTCCGATGGTCGACCCGGGGAAGTACACCACACGCCGCCGGGGCGGCGGATCGAGGTGGAAGTGGTGGTCCGGAATGTCTTCGGTGTAATCAGCCTGCAGTGGCTGGATTTCGACATGCGACAGATCGCGCCGCAGATCCTTGACGGACGCCTCCAGGGCGGCAGCGGAGATCTCGATGGGTGTGTAGGCGCGCGGTTTGTCCAGACTCTCCAGCAGGCGGCGGGTCTTGATGCCGCTGCCAGATCCGAACTCGATGATGTGCGCCTGCGGCCCGATTCGGTCGCTGATTTCCGGCAAGTGGCGCTCGTGCAGCGCGAGATCGGCGCGGGTGACGTAATAATCCTGACTGCGACAGATGGCCTCGAACAGCGCCGAACCGTGAGCATCATAAAGATACTTGCAGGGGATGGAGGGGCGCGCGGACTGCAGACCGGCAATTGCCTCGGCCAGGAATTGCCTGTTGCCTTCCGTTTGGCTCATGATTACGGCCCTTCGGCCAGGCGGATGCCGCTGAATTGCCAGCGATCACCGGGATAGAAAAAGTTGCGATAAGTGGGGCGCACGTGGCCGGATGGAGTGGCGCAGCTGCCACCTCGCAGCACGACCTGGTTGGCCATGAACTTGCCGTTGTATTCACCGATTGCGCCAGCGGCGGGTCTGAAACCCGGGTAGCTGGCATAACTTGTTGCAGTCCACTCCCATACGTCGCCGAACAACTGCTTCAGTCCGGATGCGTTCCCGGCACGACCGGGATGAAAACGGCCGGCATCGGCGAAATGGCCGGCGACGGGCTGATCGACGGCTGCTACCTCCCATTCAGCCTCGGTGGGAAGTCGATGACCGCACCACTGTGCATAGGCGCAGGCCTCGTAGAAACTCACGTGCGCCAGCGTTTCGTCCGGATCGACTTTACGCAGGCCGGACACGGTGTAGATCAGCCATTGCCCGTCGCGCTCTATCCAGTAGGCCGGTGCGCGAACGTCGTTCTGACGTATCCAGTTCCAGCCATCGGCCAGCCACAGTCCCGGTTCCCGGTAGCCGCCGTCTTCCATGAACTGCATGAATTCACCGCAGGTGACCGGCCGGTCGGCGAGTCGAAAGTCATCGACAAATACCCGGTGGGTCGGTGTCTCGTTGTCGAAACAGAAGCTGTTTCGGTCGCTGGTGCCGATGTGTCGAATGCCACCCGGGTACGACAGCCAGTTCAGCTCATCGACTGATTCCCCCGATTGCGACCGGCGCTCGATCCAGCGCGGATACAGCGGATTGATCGAGAAGCCGTGCTTGAGGTCGGTGACGATCAACTCCTGGTGTTGCTGCTCGTGGTTGAGGCCAAGGATGACGAGGTGCCGGATGTCGTCCAGGCGCTCATCGGGCCAGTTCTCGAGCAGGGAGATCATGGCGTCGTCCACGTGTTGCCGGTAGGCGGCGACCTCAGTCACGTCCGGACGCGAAATGAGGCCGCGCTGCTGGCGTGGAAACTGGCGACCCACCCCGTTGTAGTAGGAATTGAACAGGTAGGCGTACTCCGGTTCGAACTCGCGGTAGCGCTCGGCAATCGGTTTGAGGATGAAGGTCTCGAAAAACCAGCTGGTATGCGCGCGGTGCCACTTGACCGGGCTGGCCTCGGTCATGGACTGGAGGTTCTGGTCTTCGGCGCTCAGGCGGTTCGTAAAAGACTCGGTGGCGGCGCGTACGCTGCGATAACCCCTCACCAGATCCTTGCAATTCAGCTCGGACCAGGATTTCTGATTGAATCCGGGATTGTCTGAACTTGCATGGTGACTGCTCGGTGCTTGCTGCATGTTCCACGAACTGGTTGGGGCCAGGTTCCTAGTCTATGTCGTACTTCTTCAATTTGTAGCGAAGGGATCGAAACGAGATACCCAGCTGTCGCGCCGCCTCGGTTTTGTTGTACTTCGCTTCGCGCAGGGCGTTTTCGAGAATCCGGCGCTCGATATCCTCGATGTAGTCGTCCAGGCTGCGGTCTTCGGGTGGCTTCACTTCGACCCCGTCCTCGGGAAGGATGGGTTTCTCGAGATCGAGGTCGTCGGCGGTAATCTCGTCGCCTTCGCACAGGGTCACCGCACGCTGCAGGATGTTGACGAGTTCGCGCACATTCCCTGAAAAACGGTGGGTTTGCAGCGCTTCCATTGCACCCGTGTTGAGTTTGCGCGGCGGTTCGCCCCACTGGTCGCCGATGACCTTGAGAAAGTGTTCCGCCAGCAGCCGTATGTCGCCGCGCCGGTCGCGCAGACTGGGCATGGGCAGCTCGATGACGTTGAGTCGGTAGTAAAGATCGTTGCGGAAATCGCCCCTCTCGACCAGCGGCTTGAGCTGCTTGTGTGTGGCCGAAAGAATGCGTACGTCGATCTTGATTTCCTCACGCCCGCCGACCGGGCGAACGCTTTTTTCCTGGATGACTCGCAGCAGCTTGACCTGCATGGCCAGCGGCAGGTCGGCGACCTCGTCGAGAAACAGGGTACCGCCGTTGGCAGCCTGGAACAGGCCTTCCTTGTCGGCATCGGCGCCGGTGAAGCTGCCCTTGATATGGCCAAAGAATTCGCTTTCCATCAACTCCGAGGGGATGGCGCCACAATTGACGGCAACGAACGGTCCGTCGGCTCGTGGTCCGAGGTCGTGAATCAGGCGTGCGGCAAGTTCCTTGCCGGTTCCCGATTCGCCGCTGATCATGACCGGGGCCTGGCTACGAGCCAGCTTGCGAATCGTCTTGCGTACCCGATCCATGGCCTGGGAACGGCCGACCAGCTGCTCCATCAGCTCGGTCTGACCTTCAGTCTCCTGAACGTCGGCGTCCTTGTCGGGCGCTTCTTCCTTCTGTTTTTTCGAGGGGGCTTCGAGGTCTTCCCGGCGCAGTTTGAGCGCGGTGCGCACCATGTTGCGCAAAACCTCCAGGTCGACGGGCTTTGAGACGAAATCAAAGGCGCCGTACTTCAGCGCCGTGACTGCGTCCTCAACCTTGCCGTAAGCGGTGATCATGGCTACCGGCAGGTGGCTGTGATCGCGGTTGATTTCCTTGATCAGGCTCAGTCCGTTGCCGTCGGGCAGACGCATGTCGGTCAGGCACAGCGCGTAATCGTGATTGGCCGATAACATCCGTCTCGCTTCCGCGAGATTCTCGGCAGTATCGACTTCCAGGCCCATGCGGCTCAGGGTGATGTCGAGCAGTTCCCTGAGATCGGGCTCGTCGTCGACAACCAGTGCACGCATTTCACTCATCGGCCTTCCCCTTCAAGGCAGTTAATTGTGTAGATGATACGCGTTTTTGTTGATCAAGCACGGGACTTGCTTGCCACCTTTTTCTTCGTGCCGGAGTTGCCGGCGGCGTTTTCCGGACGTCGCAGCAGGATTCGGAAGCAGGCACCGGCATTGGGTACCTGCACGTACTCCAGCGGAGCCTGGTTGGCGTCGCACAACTGGCGCGCCAGGTAGAGCCCAAGCCCTGAGCCCTGCTTGTGGGTCGTGAAGAACGGCTCGAACACCTGTGAACGCTTTTCCAGCGGAATTCCGGGACCGTTGTCGATAATGTCGAGCGCAATCTCGCGGTGGCCCCGAATCGGGCTGACTCGCAAGGTAATGCGCACTTCCTGGCCATCCACAGCTGCATGCTTGAGCGCGTTCTCCATCAGGTTCCACACGGCCTGGGTCAGTTGGCTGGCGTCGATCAGAACCATGATCGAAGCTGACGGAATCTCAAGCTTGAGTCGCTCTTCGGACAGCTTGTGGTAACGACGGAAATCGCCGGCCAGTTTCCTGATCCAAGTCACCAGATTGACCGGTTCAATGCGCGCTCGTTCCCTGCGCGACAGCTTGAGCACATTCTCGACGATGTCGTTCATGCGTGCCGAGTGATTCAGAATCATGCCAACCAGCTTGCGGTCGGCCTTGTTGAGGTCCTCCGATTCATCGAGCAACTGAGCGGCGTGGCTCAGGGCGCCCAGCGGATTGCGGATCTCGTGCGCAATCGATGCCGACAGGCGGGCCAGTGAAGATTGAGCCAGGTCCCGGGCACGCCGGCTGACCACGGAAGTGTCTTCCAGGAAGATCAGCGTGGCTTCCGTTCCGTGGATGCCCGGTGTATTCAGCATGCGTGGCACGACGGCAGCCTGGGTGGCCTGCAAAAGCATCCCCTCGTCTTCGGACTTGCCGTTCTTGCGCCAACGATGCAGGCGTTCGGCCAGTGGCGGCGACACTTGCTTGAGGTTGCGTTTCCCTACCGGCGGATTGCCCAGCAGATACCATGCGGCCTCGTTCATCTGCCGGATCTCATCGCTGGCATCGACCACAAGAACGCCCGAGCGCATGCGGTGGATGATCAACTCATTGACCTGGCCGAGGTTGGCCAGATCCAGCCCCCGGCGCTCGGCCAGCAACTGGTACTCGCGGCCCCAGCGCCCAAGCAGTGATGCGCCGAGGGCAATACCGAATGCGGCAATGCCGTAAAGCGCGGCTTGCAGCAGGCCGGCAGCCTCCGGGATGTCGGTTGCCGTGATGAAGGCATCGGCCAGCAAACCCAGGGTGACGATGGCTGCAAACAGCAGGGCGGTACGAAGATCAAGGATCAGCGCCGAAATACCGACGGTGAACAGGAGCAGGATGACCAGCGCGGTCGCAATGCCGCCAAATGCATGCAGGATGATGCCGAGCAGGATGATGTCGCTGGCGAGCGAGAACGAGGCCAGTTCGGCGACCTGGTCACGGCGCCTGATGTGCGTGACGATGAAGGTGATCGCCGCGATGGCGTACATCAGCGCCGCAGCCTGACCGAGCACACGGTAGCCGGCAGGCAGGCCTTCGCCCAGCGGGCTGAATACGATGACCAGTGCGGAAATGGCCACCAATAGCCTGAATGCATTGAGATAATGCAGTGCGCGGCGTACCAGTTTCTCGTCGGCGACCAGATTACCCAGTGCTTTCAAGCTCTTGTCCTCATAATGTACTAAAGTGGTTCCGGTTCAAAAGCTGCTGGATTACGGCAGCTACCGGTTGCGTTCCGCCCCCGGGAAACGCTTGAACGGCAGTATAAGCGATCCACAGGTTTGATAATTTTGCGGTGTTGATCCAGAATACGCCGGTTCCGGCGCGTTCGCGGCGGTGAAACGCGCCAGTTTCCCGATTCCGAAATCCATCAATCAATCTCAGGACTTTCAAGCATGAACTTTCATGAGTATCAGGCCAAGGAGCTGTTCGAGCAGTACGGAATTCCCGTACCGCGCGGCCACGTGGCCACCAGCGGTGATGAA
>SKXY01000083.1 GCA_007128175.1 Wenzhouxiangella sp.
CGCCTGTCCTGGAAGACCAGCGCGGAACCAAAAGGCCACAGGGAGAGTATTGCGATGTCGGAGCCTACGAACGAATCGCGACCATTGATCCGCCGCCTCCGGATCCAATATTCTCCGATCGCTTCGAGCAAACCTCGGGTTGATCAGCCCGAGGCCGAAAGATGATCGAGATCGTGATTCTTGATCAGGCGATAAAGCTGCGCGCGTGAAACCCGCAGATGGGCGGCGGCGGTCTGTACGTTACCGCCGGCCACCTTCAGTGCCTTTGTGATCGCTTTACGCTCAGCATGCCTGCGGCAGGCGCGCAGGGAGGAGATCTCCGAGAGATCCTCCATGTCATTACTCATCGGATTGCCAGCAAGCGCCAGGCCAAGGTCGGTATCGCTGATGGTTGCACCGTCACCCATGACCAGCGCCTGCAACACGCGGTTTTTCAGCTCACGTACATTGCCCGGCCAGTGATGCTCGAGCAACGCCCTTACGGCATGCTCGTCCAGTTCCCGCTCGGCGACCTGGTATTGGCACGCGAAACGCTCGATGAAACATCGGGCCAGAGCAATCACATCGTCGCCGCGCTCGCGCAACGGCGGCGCATGAACCCTGAGCGCTCCCAGTCGGTAGAACAGATCTTCCCGGAAGCGCCCGGCACGACAGGCCGCATCGAGATCGGTGTGAGTTGCCGCAATGATGCGAACATCAACATCGATTGGCTCGCAGCTTCCCAGGCGTTCGAAGCTGCCCTCCTCCAGGAAACGCAGCAATGCAATCTGGTTTTCCAGCGGCAGGTCACCAATCTCGTCGAGCAACAGGGTGCCGCCTGCTGCAGACTCGATCCGGCCGATATTGCGCCGCTCCGCACCGGTAAACGCACCTCTTTCGTAGCCGAAAACTTCGGACTGGAACAGCGAATCAGGCAGAGCGGCACAGTTGACCGCGACGAACGGACCGGCCGACCTGCGCGAATGCTTGTGCAGCAGGTTGGCGACCAGTTCCTTGCCCGTGCCGGTCTCGCCGGTGATCAGCACCGGTGCGTCAATCACGGCGAAACGACGAATGACACGCTGCAGTTCGGCAACGGCTGCACTTGAGCCGACCAGTTCCGTGCAGGAACGTCCGTTGTGATTACCCATCGCAATTCCCCAGGCCCGATTCAACGTCGGGCATGATCAATTCCACCCCCGACCTGGCCTCCCATGCGACGATGCAAGGCACCTCGATCTCAAGTCTGACCCGGTCCTCGCCATCCAGCACCAGCGGCACGTCGGCAAACTTGGTGACTGTGTCCAGAGTCAGTCGCGCCGGCTGGTCGAAGGTCCGGTCATTGAACCGGATGGGCACCAGGTGCCGGCCAGCGACAGCCAGTTCGATGGCAGCCTTCAGCGGGCAGTTGTCCTGTCCCTGACCGGTACACACACGCAACCCGTTGTCGTTGCGGGCATTGACTTCAATCGCCTCCGGCAAGGGACCCTGGCGCTCGAAGGCGCCGAGGTCGGCAAAGCCACCCGCAAAACGCGGATCGCCGTTGCCGCGCTGATCCCATACCAGGCGCTCACCATGGGCATCCAATGCCGCCTCGGAAGCTGCCAGGTTAATGGCCGGACTGGCACCACTCAGCGACAAGGTCATGGTCGGTCCGTTGTAGTAATCCAGTCGTTCGAACCGAGGATCAACCGTCAGCAGGGGCTCGCCGCAATCCTCATGCTCACCATGGATCAGGTTATGGATCATCTCCCCGAGGTCTCCGGCGTTGTGGCACTGGTTACCGTTACCGGAGAGTATGGAATTGGCCAGGGAAAGCTCGCCGAGCGCAATGAGCGCACCGCCCTTCCCGGCCACATTGTCATAAAAAGTCGCGTGGACAACTCGCAGCGTTCCGTCCATGTTGGCGACTGCACCACCTCGGCGAGCGCGATTGCCGATCAGGGTCGAATTGACCACGATGGTTTCACCCGTGCTGAAGATTGCCCCGCCGGCATCAATTGCCTCGTTGTCGAACAGGCTGGAGCTGTCGACCACCAGGCGGCCATGATTAATGATTGCGCCGCCGATGTCGCCGAAGCCGTCACGCAGTGTTACTCCGCGCAGCGTCAGGCTGCCGCCGGGCGCCACTTCAAGCAACCGGTGTTGTCCGCCGCCGCTGATGGTGACGCCATAGGCACGCCACAACAGTCGATCGATAAAGCCATCGATAATGATCTCGCCCCGAATCATTGGCAGGGGGCCATCGATCTCGATCATTCTCGGCCTGGCAAAGTGTCCGTCGCGATCACCAAAATCGATACGGCATACCCCATCGGCGGTTGCCGCCTGCTGCAGGATAGTTGTCAGGGAACCCGGACCATTCGCTGCATCCGTCGTGACGGTGAACTGACACGACTCCGAAGCGGCCAGCAGGGGGAACAGAACCAGTAGCAGGACAATCGCCGACACCACCCGGCCATGGCCTGATCGTGACCTGTCCATCACTTGCTGCCTCCACTGGCAGTGCTGCCGTTTACCGATTCGAGCACAACCTGAACCTCACCACTTCCCTGCCCGACCGGCACGTGCTGCACCCGCGTGGTCACATGACCGTCGGCCCGTGCAACCAGCGCGTAGTGATCGGCACCCAGATTGGAAAAGACAAACTGCCCATCAAGGTCACTGCGCACCTGGCGCACCGACGTGCTGTAAAGGTCCGGATACTGCTCTCCCCACTGGACAGAAACCGTCGCGCCGGCCAGCGGATTGCCCTGATCGTCGTAGACCTTGCCGAACAACCATTGCTCACCCCAGTCCATGGGCACGACCACCTGGTTGTCCCGGTTTGGATCGATCCTTATGCCGCGCGCTTCCAGACGAGGAAGCGAGCGGGTTTCCAGTTGCATGACTCCCGCCGCGACGTCAGGTAGCCAGAACTGTCCAGCCGCATCGGTAATGATCGGCATTGCCGTCTGACCTGCCGGCGTGACCGAACGCGCCCAAAGTGCAAAATTCTGCAGAGGACGTCCTTGTGGGTCGGTCACGGCCCCAAACAAGGATCCGCGATCATCACGCTCGAGTTCTATATCGCGCCGGTTGTTGCCGGCGACGATGGCCATCGGCTCAGACACCCAACTGGAGTACCCATCCGGCGGCGAAACCCCAAGCAGGAAATGCCCTCCCGGCTCCAGTCGTTCCATAAGGAACTGGCCCGCAGCGTCGGTCACCGCCTGGCGGTGCACGGAAGGACTGGAAGAACTCAACCAGACACGTGCCCCGGCAACCGCTTCTCCTGCCGGACCGATCAGGCTGCCTGCCAGCACCGCGCTGGATTCACGCGGTTGCAACTGCACGTCCAGACGAACCTCCGAGCCCGGCTTTGCCGAAGATGCTGCTACGGCATGGCGTTTGACCAGGTAATCGGGGTGCCTGAACTCGACGACAGGTGCCTGACCCGCCTTCGGCCAGGGGCCTGCGACCCGATAGCTGCCATCGGCCGCGCTGCGTGATTCCCCGGTGCCCAGTAAACGCACCACGACCTGACTTAGGGGAGCCCCCGACTCGTCCTGTACGAGCCCGTGCACCGCGACTTCACCCTTCGCCTGCAAGTAAATTTCCACAGAAGCCGAACCGGCGCGCACCTGTGCGGTGGCCGGGTGGTGAGTATCACTTTCGGCAACCCTGAGCATATACTCGCCGGATTCCAGCGACTGGAAGGAAAACATGCCCAGTGCACCCGTGACCGTGCTGCCGGGATCGGGCAGGTGGGCGGACATCGAGTGCCCTTCCACCGTAATGCCCGGCAATGGCACACCATCGGAATCGAGGACGGTCCCGCCTATGTCCAGCCCGGGTTCATCGCTGGTTTCATCGTCATCGTACCCAGACCGCGGAGAATTGCCGGGGCCATTATCTCGTGCGAAGGAGGCGGCATTCTCCACCGGGGAAATCGGATCGAGATCTTCGAATGCAGCCCGAGGCGATCTCGGCCTCTCGGGCGAATCCGGGAATGAATCACGTTGTCGCAATTGCCGTGATCGGTGGCGCCCGCCCTCCAGGGCAGTTTCAGGTTCGCTCACCGGGCTCGCGGATTCGGCCGTGCTTCGGTCACCGGCCAAGGAATCGGCTTGCGGCCAGAAGGTCGCCAGATCGCCGCCACGCAAGAGAAAGATCAGGGCCAGCCCGCCAGCCAGAAAAACCACCCACAGCCATCGTGCACGCCACAATCGCCCGGCCAGCCGGCCAGTGACGGCCTCACCGGATCGTGCTCCATGCCTTTCTGCCACTGTCGCCTACCTCACTGCCGGAAGTCAGCAATTCAAAGTCTTGACTACATATGGGCCGCCCCCAATCAGCCAGCCTCTGACACGATGAAAATGATAGAGATTTCAATCTCATCATGCAAGTC
>SKXY01000109.1 GCA_007128175.1 Wenzhouxiangella sp.
ACATTCGGCCGGCTCTCGTAAATCACCCCGATCACGCCGATGGGCACGGCAACTCGCTGGATTCTCAGGCCATTGGGCCGGGTCCACTCGGCCAGCACGCGAGACAGCGGGTCTTGCAGCGCCGCGATCGCTTCCAGTCCCTCGGCCATGGAGCCGATGCGTTCCGCATTCAGTTCCAGCCGGTCGAGCATGGCACTGGCCAGGCCGCCGGCACGGGCAGCTTCCAGATCCTGCCGGTTGGCGGCAAGAATGGCCGCCTGGTGGTCGCGGATGGCCCGGGCGCAGCGCCGCAGCGCCGCATCGCGTTGCCTGCCCCCGAGTGCCGCCAGGCTGCGGTTCTCGCGGCGTGCGCTCGACCCAAGGTCGGCAATTAACTCATCAAAATTCATTGGGCTATGAGTCCTTTTTCAAAACAATACAAGGTCATCCCGGTGAACCATGGGGCCACGCCCGGCCTCTTCGAGCACCTCGGCGATGCGGTCGCTGCTGAGACCGGCGATACGGCGGGCCTGTTCGGAACGATAGCCACTCAGGCCCTGCCCGCATGGACCATGCGGTCCGACCAGCTCGACCAGGTCGCCACGAGCAAAGTCACCATGGACGGCCTGCACACCGACCGCCAGCAGGCTTGATCCGGCTTGCAGTGCCGCCAAGGCGCCGGCATCGAGTTCCAGTTTGCCGGCCGGCTGCTGCAGTGACTTCAGCCATTGCTTACGGGCCGCCATCGGTCGCGACCTGGCAACGAACAGGGTGGCGGGCGCACCGCCGGATAGTTCGCCCATCGGGTCATCAGTCAGTCCGGAGCCGAGCAGAACATGGGCTCCGGCTTCGGTGGCGATGCGCGCGGCCTTCAGCTTGCTGGCCATGCCGCCGGTGCCGACACCATCCGAGCGCGGCGGCGCGGCCAGGGCTTCGATTTCTTCGTTGATCTCGTCAACCCTCGCGATGTGGCGTGCGCCCGAATCTGTCAGCGGATCGGCGGTGTAGAGTCCTTCTACGTCACTGAGCAACAGCAACAACCGCGCGCCCAGCAACTGCGCCACCCGCGCGGCCAGACCGTCGTTGTCACCGAAGCGAATTTCCTCGGTGGCCACGGTATCGTTTTCATTGACGACCGGAACGATGCCGTGATCCAGCAGCATCTCCATCGTGGCCCGTGCATTGAGATAACGCGGGCGGTGCTCCAGATCCCACAGACTCAAAAGGATCTGGGCTGCCCGACCGCCGTGTCGGGTAAAAGCCGCGGCCCAGCAGCGCGCCAGGTGAATCTGGCCGACCGCGGCGGCCGCCTGCGCCTGGGCAAGAATACGCGGCCGGCCGGCCAGGCCGAGGGCGTCACGCCCCAGTGCAATGGCCCCGGATGACACCACCACGCTCGGCCCACGCCGCGCCACAAGTCGCCCGGTTAGCGTATCGATCCAGTCCTCGCGCAGCGCACCCTGCTGATCGATCAGCAGCGACGAGCCGACCTTGACGACCAGCAACTCTCGACCGCCCGCCAGTTGCGATCGAATCGAAGCATGCGCTCTTTCATCGGTGGTCATTGCATGGCTTGGCCGGACGGCTCCGCGCGGGTCAAGTGCAGAGTCTAATCAAACATGCCGTCACGTGCCCGTTCAGCGCAGAAGCAATACCGGAATGGTGCAACTGCGCAACACGGCCGTGGTGGTGCTGCCGACGATCAGGTGGCGAATGCGGGAGTGGCCGTAGGCCCCCATTACCAGCAGGTCGATGTCGAGCCTGCCGACCTGCTCGGTGATGACCTGCTCGGCATTGCCGGGGGCCACGATGATTTCGGGCTGGAAACCCGCCACCTCCAGTTGCGATCGGGCCCAGTCCAGACTCTCGCGCAAGCTTGTACTCTCGTTGCCGGCCGCGACCAGGTGACAACCCAGGTCCTTGAGCAGGGGGCTCATGCAGACCATTTCGACGCACTTGCGAGTGGTCGCACTGCCGTCGAAGGCGATGGCGAATTGTCGAACCCGCCGAAACTCGCGCGAGGTGACCAGCAGTGGCCGATGCACGGCTCGCACGGCCCGCTCCAGGTTTGCGCCGAGATGACCCCTGTTGAAGTCGGCCGACTCACCACGCTTGCCGATGACGAACAGCCGAACATCTTCTTCCAGCTCGGTCAGGGTTTCGACCAGCGACCCATGCCGTTGCAGGCTGTCGGGATTCAGGGCACCGGCAGCAGCGGCACGGGCCCGGGCCGCCTCGAGCAGCTCCCTGCCGCGACGCATGGCGATCCGCGCCCGTTTGGCATCGAGCTCGGCGAGTTCGTCAAGCAGTTGCTCTCGAGTATCGATACCGATATTGCCGCTATAGTCGGCCGTCGCCATCCTGCTGGCTTCCCGGTGAAGCACATGCAGGCAGATCAGGTCAGCCTCGAGGCGCTTTGAGGCCCATGCCGCGTAATCGACCACGGAATCGGTATAGGCCGATGCATCCAGGCAGGCCATGACCTTGCCGTCAACGGGAATGCGGTAGGCGGTCTTGCTCATCGCTCGGGCTCCTTTTAGTGTCCCAGCAGTTTTTCGGCATCGGGCTTGTCATGCACGCCCAGGCGGTCGACCAGGGTGCGGCTGGCCTCATCCATGCCGACCAGATCGATCTCCACCCCCTCGCGCCGGAACTTCAGTATGACCCGGTCCAGTGCACCGACCGCACTCAAATCCCAGAAATGGGCGCCGGACACATCGATGCGCACCCGCTCGATCACTTCGCGAAAATCGAACGCGGCCAGGAAATCCACGGCCGAAGCGAAGAAGACCTGGCCGGTGACCGTATAACGTCGTGTTTCGCCACCGTCTTCCAGCGATTTGCTGATCACCAGCACCTGGCTGACCTTGCGGGCGAATCCCAGCGCCGACAGCAGTACACCGGTGAGCACGCCCTTGGCCAGGTCGTGCGTGGCCACGGTGACCACGACGGTGCCGATCATGACCAGGCTGGAGGTTTTCGGGTGGTGCCTCAGGTTGAAGATCGACTGCCAGCTGAATGTACCAACCGAGACCATGATCATCACCGCAACCAGGGCGGCCATGGGAATCATGCCGACGTAATCGCTGAGAAACACCACCATCATCAGCAGCACGACACCCGCGACCAGGCTGGACAGTCGTCCGCGCCCGCCGGATTTCACGTTGATCACCGACTGGCCGATCATGGCACAACCGGCCATGCCGCCGAAAAACCCGGAGACCATGTTGGCAACGCCCTGCCCCTTCGCTTCGCGGTGCTTGTCGCTGGGCGTGTCGGTCAGGTCGTCGACGATCTGCGCGGTCAGGAAGGACTCGAGCAGGCCGACAATCATCAGGGTCAGCGAGACCGGCAGAATGATGAGCAGGGTCTGGAGATTCCAGGGAATGTCGGGCAGAAGGAAGGTCGGCAAGGCATCGGGCAGATCACCCTTGTCGCCAACGGTCGGTACCTGGATGCCGAAGGTCGCCGCTGCAACGGTCAAGAGCACGATCGCGATCAGCGGCGAGGGAATCGCCCGGGTAATGTAGGGCAGGCCGTAAATGATCACCAGCCCGATCACGACCATGGGATAGACCGCTGCCGGCACGTTGACCAGCTCGGGAACCTGGGCCAGGAAGATCAGGATGGCCAGGGCATTGACAAAGCCGGTGACCACCGACCGCGATACGAATCGCATCAATTCGGCCAGCCTCAGGTAACCGGCGATGATCTGCAGGATGCCGGTAAGGATGGTGGCCGCCAGCAGGTACTCGAGACCATGCTCGCGCACCAGTGTCACCATCAACAAGGCCATTGCCCCGGTGGCCGCCGAGATCATGCCCGGCCGACCGCCGGTGAAGGCGATGACCACCGCGATACAGAAGGAGGCGTACAGCCCGACCCGGGGGTCCAGCCCCGCGATCAGCGAGAAGGCGATTGCTTCGGGAATCAGGGCCAGGGCAACGACCAGGCCGGCGAGCACATCGCCGCGAATATTGGACAGCCAGTCACGACGAACGGCATGCAGGAAACTCATTGAACAAAACCTTCTCGGACCCGAAAACAGCAGTTCGGGCCGTTAATGCGATGGAATGGCGTCTGAAGATGATCCGGTTGAATCAATACCGGCCATCAGGGGAGCAGGGATTGAAGCGGCGCGTATTGTAAGGCATCGCCGACATCGTTGGGCAACAATAACGCCATCACCGGCTCGGGGAACAGCTACCCGGAACGAATATCCTCGGCACGCAGCAGTGCTTCGATGCGCCCGGCGGTGGCTTTGGGGAGATCCGCGCGACGGGCGTAGTCGGACCAGTTCAGCAGGCACCGGCGCACCTCGTCGAAGATGGCCCGCTCACGACCGCGCTTGAGTCCGGCGACGGCCGCCAGTGCCCGGAAATCCTCGA
>SKXY01000060.1 GCA_007128175.1 Wenzhouxiangella sp.
ATCGGATTGGTAGGACGCAAACGAGGCATGACCCGGATTTTCACGGAGGAGGGCAACTCCATTCCCGTGACGGTCATCGAGGTCAGCCCCAACCGGATCACGCAGATCCGTGAACAGGAAACGGACGGGTACTCGGCCATTCAGGTTACCTGTGGCAACCGTCGTACGTCTTTGGTTTCCCGGCCCAGCGCCGGGCACTACGCCAAGGCCGGCGTCGAAGCCGGTGAAGGCCTGTGGGAATTCCGTATCGAAGGTGAAGAAGGCAGCGACTTCGAGGTCGGCGCCGAGCTGACCGTCGAGCGATTCGAGGCAGGTCAGGCCGTCGACGTGACCGGCACCAGCAAGGGCAAGGGCTTTGCCGGCGTCGTCAAGCGCCACAACTTCCGTACCCAGGACGCCACCCACGGCAACTCGCTCGCGCATCGCGCGCCGGGTTCCATCGGGCAGTGTCAGACCCCGGGTCGTGTGTTCAAGGGCAAGAAAATGGCCGGCCACATGGGTGATGAGCGTGTTACCACGCTGAATCTCCAGGTCGTCCGTGTTGATTCCGAGCGCAATCTCCTTCTGATTCGCGGGGCCGTGCCCGGCGCGAAGGGTGGCCACGTGCTCGTTCGTCCGTCGATCAAGGCCTAAAGGAGTCAATCATGGAATTGTCAGTTGCAGGCGGCAGCAAGATCAAGGTCTCGGACGACGTGTTCGGTCGTGACTTCTCCGAGCCGCTGGTGCACCAGGTTGTCACCGCCTACCTGGCCGGCGGTCGTGCCGGCACGAAGGCGCAGAAGAATCGTTCGGCAGTATCCGGCGGCGGCCGCAAGCCGTGGCGCCAGAAGGGTACGGGTAATGCCCGTGCAGGTACCATCCGCAGTCCGATCTGGCGCAGCGGTGGTGTGACATTCGCCGCCCAGCCGCGCGATCACTCGCAAAAAGTCAACCGCAAGCAGTATCGCAGCGCGATCAAGTCGATTTTGTCCGAGCTGGTCCGGCAGGATCGCCTGGTAGTGGTCGACGCCATTGACGTCGCCGAGCCGAAAACGAAGCTGGTGAAGGAAAAGTTCGCCGAGCTCGGTTTTGAAACCGGTCTGGTGGTTGATGTGGAACTCGACACCAACCTGTATCTTGGCAGCCGAAATCTGCCGCACGTTCAGGTCGTGACCACCGAGGCGGTCAATCCGGTGGCCCTGGTCGGTGCCGAAAAAGTCGTGATGACCAAGGCCGCCATCAACAAGATCGAGGAGTGGCTGGCATGAAGACCGAACGCATGTATCAGATCATTCGCCTGCCGCACGTGTCGGAAAAGACGGCACGCCTGCAGGCAGATTCGAACCAGTATGTCTTCGAAGTTCGTACGGATGCGAACAAGACGGACATCAAGCGAGCCGTTGAGGGTTTGTTTGAGGTCGACGTCGAGCAAGTCCAGGTCGTCAATGTGAAGGGCAAGCAGAAAAGCTTTCGCATGATGCCGGGTCGGCAGAAAGGCTGGAAAAAGGCCTACGTGCGGATCAAGGCCGGACAGACCATCGAAGAAGTACAGGCAGACACGTAACAGGGCCGGGAACCAGATATCATGGCTATCGTCAAGGCAAAACCAACATCTCCGGGCCGTCGCGGCCGCGTCGAGATCAGGCATGACCACCTTTGGAAGGGTGAGCCGCATGCGCCGTTGCTCGAGTCGCAGAGCAAGAGCGGCGGGCGCAATAACCGTGGCCGGATTACCACCCGGCACCGCGGCGGCGGTCACAAGCAGCATTACCGCGTCATTGACTTCAAGCGCGACAAGGATGGTGTGCGTGGTGTGGTCGAGCGGATCGAATACGATCCCAACCGCAGCGCTCACATTGCACTGATCAAGTACCTTGATGGTGAGCGTCGCTACATCCTGGCGCCGCGTCACATGCGCGCCGGTGACGAAGTCATGAGCGGCTCCGAAGCGCCGATCAAGCCGGGCAATGCCATGGAACTGCGCACGATTCCGGTCGGTACGCAGATCCACAACATCGAACTCAAGCCTGGCAAGGGCGGGCAGATGGCTCGCAGTGCCGGCGCTTCGGTTCAGCTGGTGGCGCGTGAAGGGCAATACGCTACCGTGCTGCTGCGTTCGGGCGAGATGCGCAAGATTCATTCGCGCTGCCGGGCCACGATAGGTCAGGTCGCGAACGTCGAGCACAACCTCGAGAAGCTGGGCAAGGCGGGTCGCAAGCGCTGGGCAGGTATTCGTCCGACAGTTCGGGGCGTTGCCATGAACCCGGTCGATCACCCGCATGGCGGTGGTGAGGGTCGAACCTCTGGTGGCCGTCACCCGGTCACCCCGTGGGGGCAGTCGACCAAGGGCAAGCGCACCCGTACCAACAAGCGCACCACCAAGTACATTACCCGTTCGCGCAAGCGCAAGTAAATTCAGGAAATCGCTATGCCACGTTCGATCAAGAAAGGGCCGTTTATCGATCATCACCTTCAGGCGAAGGTGGAAACGGCCGTCGAAGCCAACAGCCGGCGTCCCATCAGGACCTGGTCGCGTCGCTCAATGATCATGCCGGAAATGGTCGGTTTGACCATTGCCGTGCACAACGGTCGGCAGCACGTGCCGATTCTGATCAACGAAAACATGGTTGGTCACAAGCTCGGCGAATTTGCGCCGACGCGGACCTTCAAGGGTCACGCTGCTGACCGCAAGACCAAGTAGATAAAGGTTACAGGTGATGGAAGCTACAGCAAAGCTCAAAGGTGCCCGCATCTCGGCGCAGAAGGCCCGGCTGGTTGCAGACCAGATTCGTGGTCTGCCGGTGGAGCGAGCCGAAGAAGTGCTGGCCTTCAGTAACAAGAAGGGCGCACACATCGTTCGCAAGGTGCTGATGTCGGCGATTGCCAATGCCGAACACAATAGTGGTGCCGACGTGGATGAACTGAAGGTGGGTACCATCTTCGTGGACGAAGGTCCGACGTTCAAGCGTGGTCGCCCGCGAGCAAAGGGACGGTTCACGCGTATTCTCAAGCGCACCAGTCACATCACCATCGTCGTGACAGAGGACTAGGAAGACAATGGGTCACAAGGTACATCCAACCGGAATTCGTCTCGGCATCGCCAAGGATTGGGGTGCGAAGTGGTACGCCGAAGGTGCTGGCTTCGCCGAACAGCTCAATACCGACCTGGCAGCGCGCGAGTATCTTCAAAAGAAGCTGGCGCATGCTGCGATCAGTCGTATCGAGATCGAACGTCCTGCCAAGTCGGCCGAGATCACCGTGCACACTGCACGCCCCGGCATCGTCATCGGCAAGAAGGGCGAGGATATCGAGCGGTTGCGCAACGAGGTCAGCAAGATCATGGGTGTGCCGACCCATATTCGTGTCAATGAGATCCGCAAGCCGGAACTCGATGCCAAGCTGGTGGCGGACTCGATCGCTCAGCAGCTGGAACGTCGCGTGATGTTCCGCCGCGCCATGAAGCGTGCCGTGGGTAATGCCATGCGCCTGGGCGCCCAGGGCATCAAGGTGCAGGTCGGGGGCCGTCTCAACGGCGCCGATATTGCGCGAAGCGAATGGTATCGCGAAGGCCGTGTGCCGCTGCATACCCTGCGTGCCGATATCGATTACGGCGTTGCCGAGGCAGCGACCACCTACGGCATCATCGGCATCAAGGTCTGGGTCTACAAGGGAGAGGTGTTTGACCTCTACTCCGAGAAGAGTGCTGAGAACGCGTCGTCAAAGGGCGGCGCGCGCAAGGAGAAGTAAATCATGCTGCAGCCGAAGCGAACAAAATTCAGAAAGCAGCAGAAAGGTCGCAATCGCGGGCTGGCCCATGTGGGTAATAAGGTCAGCTTTGGTGAATTCGGCCTGCAGGCCACCACCCGTGGCTTTCTGACTGCTCGCCAGATCGAGTCTGCCCGTCGGGCGATCACTCGTCACGTCAAGAGGGGCGGGAAGCTCTGGATCCGTGTCTTTCCGGACAAGCCGATTTCGAAGAAGCCGGTTGAAGTTCGTATGGGTAAGGGCAAGGGTAACGTCGAATACTGGGTTGCCCCGGTTCAGCCCGGCCGCGTGATTTACGAGATCCAGGGTGTAAGCGAAGACGTCGCGCGTGAAGCGTTCCGTCGTGCTTCCGCCAAGCTCAGCGTCAAGACGGCATTTGTTGCGAGGACGATGTAATGAAAGCGAGCGAACTGCAAGGCAAGAATACCGGCGAGCTCAACGATATGCTCTTGGAGCTGCGCAAGGAGCAGTTCACGCTGCGCATGCAGCACGGCACCGGCCAGCTGGGCTCGCCGCATGAATTGCGCAAGGTGCGCAAGGATATTGCACGGGTAAAGACCGTGCTCAACCAGAAGCAGGAAGACAAGGCATGAGCAGCGAAGACCGCAAACAGCGCAG
>SKXY01000164.1 GCA_007128175.1 Wenzhouxiangella sp.
TCGAACAGGCTCATGCCGGCGGCCCAGTAGGCGGCCGCGCAGATCGCGGTCAACCCAATGTAGATCAGCCACAACGCCTTGGCGGTCTCGGCAATGCGCGGCGTCAAGCGGCTTTCCTTGACCGGGCCGGTGACCTCGGCCTTGTAGACCTGCATGCCGCCGATGCGCAACATGGGCAGGATGGCCACGGCCAGCACGATGATGCCCAGCCCACCCATCCACTGCAGCTGCTGCCGGTACCAGCGGATCGAGATCGGCATGTTGTCGATGCCGGCAAAGACGGTCGCACCGGTGGTGGTAATGCCCGAAGTTGACTCGAACACGGCATCGGCAAGCCCGGCATCCAGCGCCACGATGAACGGCAAGGAGCCGGCCAGGCAGACCGCACCCCAGCAGGCCACCACCACCAGGAAGCCGTCTCGCACTCGCAGGTCACGTCTGGCGTGACGCACCGGCCAGTACAGCAGGGCGGCAGTGGCAAACACCAGGGCCAGGCTGACAACAAACGCGAAGGCCGCACCGTCATCGTTGGCCAGGGCGAAGACCAGCGGTGGCACGAAGCCCAGGCCCAGGAATCCGAGCAGTACGGCAACGATGCGCTGGACCGGTGCGTAGGCGTGCATTACACGAACATGGCGTCGACGGCGAACAGCTTCTCGACGCGGCGGATCTGGCGATGATCGGCCACGAACAGGATGACGTGATCGTCGGGCTCGATCATGACATCGTGATGGGCGATGATCACGTCTTCACCGCGGATGATACCGCCTATTGAAGTATCCGGCGGCAGGTCGATTTCCTCGATGCGCTTGCCCACCACCTTCGACTGACCCGGCCGGCCGTGGGCGACCGCCTCGATGGCCTCGGCCGCGCCGCGCCTGAGCGAGTGCACACGCACCATGTGACCGCGGCGGATATGGGTGAGCAGTGCGCCGACTGTGACCTGCTGGGGGCTGACGGCTACGTCGATGCGGTCGGACTCGACCAGGTCGACGTAGGCCGGCCGGTTGATCAGGGTGATGACCTTGTCTGCGCCCATGCGCTTGGCCAGCATCGAGGAGAGGATGTTGGCCTCATCGTCGTTGGTCAGCCCACAGTAGACATCGATCTCGTCGATCCCTTCCTCGTGCAGCAGGTCCTCATCGGCGCAGTCGCCGACCAGCACGATAGTGGTATCGAGATCCTCGGCAATGAACTCGGCGCGCGCGGCGTCACGCTCGATCAGCTTGACGTGGTAGCTGCGCTCCAGCCGCCGGGCCAGGGCGGCACCGATATTGCCGCCACCGGCCAGCATGATGCGATTGGCCGGCCCGCCCATGCGTCGCAACTCGCGCATGACCACCGGAATGTCGTCGCGGGCGGCAAGGAAATAGACGATATCGTCGACCTCGATGACCGTGTCGCCCTTGGGAATGATGGGCTCGTCACCGCGGAAGATGGCGGCAACGCGTGCATCGACAGTGTCGGGCAACTTCTCTCGAAGCTCCCTGAGCTCATGCCCGACCAGCGGCCCGTCGTAGAAAGCCCGCGTTCCGACCAGCTGGGCGCGACCGTCGGCAAAGTCGAGCACCTGCAAGGCACCCGGATACTCGATCAGGCGCTGGATGTGATCGGTGACCAGCCCTTCGGGGCTGATCAATACATCAATCGGCGCATGCTCGCGCTTGAACAATTCCGGATGGGCCAGGTAATCGGCAGCACGAACCCGCGCAACCTTGGTCGGGGTATTGAACAGCGAGTAGGCCACCTGGCAGGCAACCATGTTGGTCTCGTCGGAATTGGTCAGCGCAATCAGCAACTCGGCATCCTCGATACCCGCCCGGATCAGCGTCTGCGGATGCGCAGCGTGTCCGAGCACGGTACGAATGTCGAGCTTTTCCTGCAACTCGCGCAGCTTGGCCGCATCGGTATCGACCACGGTGATGTCGAAGTCTTCCTGGCTGAGGCTGCGCGCCATGCCTGTACCCACCTGGCCGGCGCCGAGAATGATGATCTGCATGGCTAGTATGCCCTCCCCTTGAAGGTTCAGACCTGCTTGGGGTCTATTCCCAGTTGCTTGAGCTTGCGATACAAGTGGGTGCGTTCCATTTCCACCACCTCGGCAAGGCGGCCGACGCTGCCCTCGACCGATTGCAGCTTGAAGGTCAGGTACTGACGTTCGAACTCTTCGCGAGCATCGCGCAGGGGCAGATTGAACAGTGCCGGCACTTTCTGATCACCGACCGTCTCGCCGGTATCGGACTGGGCCAGCGCTTCCTCGACCTCCGCCACGCTCACTTCCTCCGACCCGCCGAGGATAAGCAGGCGCTGGACGAGGTTCTTCAGCTCACGCAGGTTGCCCGGCCAATGATACTGTCGCAGCCGGTTCTGGGCGGCGACCGGAAAGTGACGGTAGGGTGTGCCATCGCGACTGGGGAAATACTCGGCATAGAAGCGAACCAGGTCAGGCACGTCTTCCTGCCGTTCCCTGAGCGGCGGAATCTGCAGTGGCAGCACGTTGAGCTGATAGAACAGCGCCTCGTCGAACCGCCCCTCGCGCACCTGTTTTTCCAGCGGCTGGCTGGTACCGGCGATCAAACGAACATTCAGTGTCGGACTGTCGGGCCGATCGGGATCGAGCCGACCGCTCTCGAGCACCTTGATCAGCGTGGCCTGCCCGGCACGGTCGAGACGCGAGACATCGTCGATGAACAGGACACCGTCCTGGGCCTCGGCCAGCAGGCCACCCTCGCCGACAAGCAAGCCTTCCCAGGACTCACCGTCGATTCGGGTGGCGGCACTGACAAACGGGCCCTCGGCCCGGTTCGAATGGGCATGAATCCAGCGCGCAGCCTCCTGCTTGCCCACACCCGGGTCGCCGGTAACAAGCACCGGCGCGTCATGGGCGGCCACGCGTTCAAGACGCTGGCGCAACTGCTGCACCGCCTGCGACCGGCCCAACGGCTCAAGCACCGCAGGGCGCTGACGTTTCAGGTCGGCATTTTCGCGCTTGAGACGACCGGCCTCGAGTGCATTTTCGATGGTGACCATCAAACGCGCCATGGAAACCGGTTTCTCGATGAAATCGAATGCTCCAAGGCGAGTGGCCTCGACGGCGGTTTCCACCGACCCGTGCCCGGAAATCATCACCACCGGGCAATCGAGCGTGCCGGAGTCGCGCCACTCCCTGAGCAGGCTGACGCCGTCGGTATCGGGCATCCATACATCGAGCAGGATCAGGTCGGGCGCATGCTGGGAACGTGCTTCACGTGCAGTGGCGGCGTCGGCGGCACTGACCACGTCATGACCCTCGTCGGCCAGGATGTCGCCGATGAGTTCGCGGATATCGGGTTCGTCATCGACGATGAGAATGCGGGCTGCGGACATGCGGACTATTGTTTCACGGCTGCCGGTAGAGTTGCCACAGCATAGCGCACCCCGCCCCTTTCGAATGAATCATCCGCGCGGCAACCAGATGCGGACTTCCGCACCCCCGCCCGGCGGATTCGATACCTCGATCTCGCCGCCGTGCTCGTCGATGGTTCGACGAACGATCGCCAGACCCAGGCCCGACCCACGCGGCTTGGTCGTCACGTAGGGCTCGAAAATGCGCTCCAGCACTTCCGGCGCGAAGCCGGGGCCGTCGTCGCGCAGGCTGATGACAATCCCATCATGCTCTTCACGACTCTGCCGGAACACCCGGACCCGAATGCACGGCCGGTCCTCCGGATGGGCTTCCTGGGCATTGCGCACCAGGTTGAGCAATACCTGGCGCAGACGACCGGCATCGGCCTGGATTTCATTGACGTCGTCATCGACTTCGACCTCGAAATTCACCGGCATGTTACCGCTGGCATACAGATCGACGACCTCGCCGACCAGCTTGCCGGGATGTATGGCTTCGACATTGAGGCCCGATGGTCGTGCGTAGTCTCCGAAACTGTCCACCAGGCGTTTGAGTGCATCGACCTGCGCACGGATCGTGCCGGTGGCCTTGGTCAGCAACTGGCGTTGTTCATCCGGCAGGCAGGGCTCGAGCTTGTAGGCCAGCCGCTCGGCGGCCAGCTGGATGGGTGTCAGGGGATTCTTGACCTCATGTGCCAGCCGCCGGGCGACCTCGCCCCAGGCAGCCTCGCGCTGGGCCTGGTCGAGCACGGTGACGTCATCGAACACGACCACGTGTCCGCCCGCTTCGGCCGGCAAATCAGAGCCGCGACAAACCAGCACCAGCGGCCGCTCGGGTGTACCGAGCTTGATTTCCCGCCGCCAGTCGGCTCCCGGCACGGCGTGGCGATCGGCAATCGACGTGAACAGCGGTTCGAGATCCGGTCGCCCCTGAGCAAGTGCCTCGACAGGCTGGCCTCGCACGTCGGCAGCATCCAGACCCAGGATGCTGACGGCCGAATCGTTGAAGGCACTGATACAACCATCTGCGTCGATGGCCATCACTCCGGCCGACAGCCGCCCGAGCACGATTTCCAGATAGCGTCGTTGCGCTTCCAGCTCGGTTCGACTGGCGGCGAGTTCGCGTTTCATCGTGTTGAACGACCCCACCAGGAAACCAAGCTCGTCGCGGGTCGTGACCGCCAGGTCGCCGGGAAAACGTCCAGCGGCAATCTCTTCGGTGGCTTCGGCCAGCTCGCGAATCGGCTGGGTCAGGCGACGGGCGGCGTTGAATGCCAGCAGCATGGCCAGCAACACAGTCAGCAACAGCACCAGCGAGAGAATCAAAACCAGGCTCTGCTGCAAACGATTGCGCAAATAGGTGACGTTCTGGTAGCGGAAATAGGCCTGTTCGATGTTGCCTGCCAGGTGACTGAAGTCACCGGGCAGGGGATAGATGGCCTGCAGCACCAGCGGCTCGCCACCAAGAACCGGCGCACTCAGACGACGCAGCACACGAATCTGTATGCCCTCTTCGGTCGGCTCGGCAGCCGCATACTCCTGGTTCTGCAGCGCCTGCACCAGGGCAAAGTCCGTGGGCCGATCGGCGACCAGTTGTCCAGGGTCGATGCTGACCATCACCTCGGCCCGGCCGCCGCCGTCGAGCACCGAGAGTTCTGTCGGACCGGCCGAGCTGATCTGCCGCAAGAGCTGACCGAACAACCGATCATCGTCGGAGGGGTCGAGGCGCTCGGCCAACCGCGTGATCTGGCCGCGTACCTCGCGGGTACGTATATCCATGAACATCTGGCCAAGTTCGATGGAATCGGCCAGCGCCTGTTCGGCCTCGACGTCCATCCAGCCGTCGATGGTGTCGGTCATGAACTGGATGGCAAACAGGTAAAGGACGACAACCGGGGGCAATGTGAGTGCCACGAAGACCGCCACCAGCCTTGCAGTCAGCCGGGCGCCGACCTCACCGGCACGCAGGCGCTGGATGAGCTTGACCAGGCGACCGACAATCACCGCCAGCAGGATCAAGACCGAGATGCCGGTCAGCACGATGATCCACATGGCCAGTCGCCCGAGCTGGGTGGCCTCCTGCTCGACCGACGAGACCAGGTACAGCGAACTGAGCAGGATGATCAGGACGGCGGTCAGCGGAATGGCCCGCAGCAGCCGTCGCCAACCGGTCTTACGGGGCATCGTCATCGACTCCGGCTGTCGACCATTCCTGCCAGGAACTGCGCAAGCGCCATTGCGGTTCGAACCATGAAGGCAGTCGCATCGGCGAGGGCAGACGCGAACGATCCAGTTCGGCACGACCCTGCACCCGCCAGGGGCCCCGATCGAGCTCGTCACCCTCGAGCTTGACTGACCAGGGCTGCGGGTCCTCCAGCGCATTGAGCAGCATACTCAGGCGCGGGTAACTGCTGTGACTGTCATCGCGCAGGTAGACGAGCTGGTAGTGACGACTCAGCGGCAGGTAGCTGATCTCGAGTCGATGCTTGCGGATGCGATCGAATCCCGGCACGAATGCCGGCCCGCCGGTCGCGCGCGTTTGTACCGCGACGGTGAGGGTAACTCCGCGTTCGAGCGCCTCAACCATTGCCGGGCTGGGCTCGAAGCGAATACCGGCAACCAGGTCATACCCCTCGGCATCGCGTTCCAGGCGAGGCTCGACCAGGTCGATCTGCCACTCGCGATCAGTCTCGCTACTGCAGGCGGCGAGCAGCAAGGCAATAAAAACCGTCGCAATTCTCGTCGCCGGGCAACAACTGGCGCCCGGGCCCGGCCGCACGACCAGGCAGCTCGGTGTGTTCGATGACTCGGGCATCGGCATGGCGCTCCAGAAATGGTTGAACCTGTCCGGCATTTTCCACCACCAGCACCGAGCAGGTGGCGTAGACAAGGATACCGCCCGGCTTGAGTAGCGGCCACAGTGCATCCAGCATCGCACGCTGCGTGGCGACGAGCGCTTCCACGTCCGCGGTACGCCGCAGCCAGCGAATATCGGGATGGCGGCGAATCACGCCGGTCGCCGAGCAGGGTGCATCAATCAGGATGCGGTCGAACTGGCGCCCGTCCCACCAGGCCCGGGGCTCGGCGGCATTGCCGACGGTCAGCTGTGCATCGTGGCCGATCCGTTCGAGATTCTCGCCAACCCGCTTGAGCCTGTCGCCGTCGATGTCCAGCGCGGTCAGCTCGACATCGGCTCGTTCCAGGATGTGTGCGCTTTTACCTCCGGGCGCGGCACAGGCATCCAGCACCCGCTGCCCGTCTTCCAGCTCCATCTCCTCGACGACCAGCTGGGCGGCCCCGTCCTGGACCGACAGCGCACCGTCTGCAATGCCGGGCAACTCGCTGACCCGAACCCGTTCGTCGAGCACCAGTGCATCCGGAAAGTCTTTCGGCAGGTGGGCCTGCAATCCAGCCTCGGTCAGCATGTCCAGTGCCTGCTCGCGCGACCAGCGGCGTCGATTGGTGCGCAACCACAAAGGCGGCACGCGGTTGCCGGCGGCCAGGATGGCTTCGGCTTCGGCCGGCCAGTCGGCCTCGATTCGTTCGATCAGCCAACGCGGATAGCCCCGTGACCGCGCCGGATCCTCCGCCACCATCACTTCCAGGGTATCCCGTTGACGCAAGAAGTTGCGCAGCACCGCATTGACCAGCCCGCGCAGGCGGCCACCACGAAAACCAGCCGCAGCGGCCACCGCGGCATGCACCACGGCGTGGTCGGGCTCACGCCCGTCGCGCAGTTCGTGAACGGCCACGGCCAGAAGGAAAAACACGATTCGGTCGCCCGCTTTCATCGGACGTTCGAGCAGCTGGCGCACAAGGAAGTCCAGTGCCGGCCAGTCGCGCATCACGCCATTGGCAAGTCTCCGCACCAGCGAGCGGTCACGGCTGTCTTCGACCGCGCCGAGCAGAGAGGCAAACGCCTCATCCAGCGCCTGCCCGCGGTCGAGCACCGCCCGACAGGCCTGCGCTGCCAGCCACCGCGGCTTTGCCCCGGAACCCCCCTTAGGCCTCACGCCTGACGCCTCACGCCTGTTTCGAGCATTGGAATTTTGATCATTACCGCCAATCCGGATGCGCGTTGAGCCAGTCGCGAGCCGTCACCGGCTTGCGTCCGGCCGCTTGCAGCTCGAGGATCTCGAGAATGCCTTCGCCGCAGGCCACGGCAATCACGTCACGGTCGGCATGACCGCGCACCAGCGCACCCGGCGCGCCCCCGCTTCGGCTAACGGCGCGAGCCCGGTGAATGCGAAATTCAAAGCCCTCGAGCTCGGCAAAGGCGACCGGCCAGGGGTGGTAGCCGCGTACCATGCGAGCCAATTCCGCGGCCGGGCGGTGCCAGTCCAGTCGCGCGTCGGCCTTTTGAATCAGGGGTGCGTGCGTGGCCAGCCCATCGTCCTGTGCTTCCGGTTCGGGCAAAGTTCCGGCCTGGAGTCGCTCAAGCGCCCCGATGAGCAACTCGGCTGCGAGCGGCGCCAGCCGATCGTGCAACTCGCCGGCGGTCTCGTCTGGACCGATTGCGGTGGCGGCCTTCATGATCACCGGCCCCGTGTCCAGCCCCTGATCCATCTGCATCAGCGAGATGCCGGTCTGATCGTCGCCGGCCAGGATCGCCTGGTTGATGGGGCTGGCACCACGCCACCGGGGTAACAGCGAAGCGTGCAGATTCCAGCAGCCGTGCAGCGGCACTTCGAGCACAGGAGCGGGCAGCAGCAGACCATAGGCGGCAGTCACCAGCAAGTCGGGCTGCAAGTCGGACAGGAGGGCGCGCGACTCGGACGTCTTGAGGGAATTGGGCTGGAAAACGTCGATACCGGAATCGACAGCTACCTGCTTGACCGGACCGAACTTGAGTTTTCGACCGCGGCCGGCAGGGCGATCAGGCTGGGTGAAAACGGCCAATGGACGCCACGCGTCCCGGCCGATCAATGTTTCGAGAGCCGGCACGGCAAATGCCGGGGTGCCGGCAAACACAATGCGCACGATCAGACCGTTGCCTTTTCGCGCTGCTGCTTGCGCAGTTTCTTCTCTACCATGCGCCGCTTGAGCGGCGAGAGGTAATCAACGAACACCTTGCCGTCGAGATGATCGATCTCGTGCTGAATGCATACCGCCAACAGACCGTCGGCTTCCAGTTCGAAGGATTCGCCATCGGTGCCCAGGGCACGCACGCGAATACGCTCGGCCCGCTTGACCTCGGCGTAGACCCCCGGAACCGACAGGCAACCTTCCTCGCAGGTCTGGCTGCCGTCACGTTCAATGATCTCTGGATTGATGAAGACCTTGGGATCGTTGCGCTCTTCACTCAGGTCCAGCACCAGCAGGCGGACCCCCTCGTTGACCTGGGTCGCAGCCAGCCCGATGCCGCGGGCGTCGTACATCGTTTCGAGCATGTCGGCGGCCAACTGACGCTCGCGTTCAGTGACCGCGTCGACCGGTTTGGCCACCCGGCGCAGGCGCGGATCGGGGAATTCAAGAATGCTGAGTTTTGACATGAGTTGAGAAAAACCGCTTAAGCGTGCGTTTTGCAATGATAATGTTTATGATAGTCTGCGAAAAATCAAGCCCGAGGGCATCGCTTGGAGGGAGTCGCTCCGTGAAACGTATATTGGTATTGACCGCAGTCCTGTTTATCGCGTTCAGTGTACAGGCACAGGACATTGAATTGCGTGAGGATCATCCGCGCGAATACGTGGTTCAGGAGGGGGACACGCTTTGGGATATCGCCACCCGCTTTTTGGAGCGCCCGTGGCAATGGCCGGCCATCTGGCATGCCAATCCCCAGATCGATGATCCGCACTTGATCTTCCCCGGCGATGTCATCTCGCTGGTTTTTGTCGGTGGTGAGCCGCGCCTGATGGTGGATGACTCCGTGCGCCGGATGTCGCCGGAAGTGCGGCGCGAACAACTCGATGGCCCGATCTCGACCATTCCCTACGACGCCATCGAACCGTTCCTGCGCCAACCGCGCATCATTTCCCGCGATGAGTTCGACAGCCTCCCCTACGTGATAGCCAACTACGAGCAACGCGTCATGGCCGGCCCGGGAGACCGCACCTATGTGCGCGGCCTCGACGACGATATCGGGGTAGGCGACGAAGTGGTCGTGGCCCGCGTGTCCTTCCAGTTCGAGGATCGCCGCGCACCGGGTGACGACGACATCAGTCTCCGTCGCAATCGCATGCGCCACGGCCCCGGACAGGTGCCCTCGCACGAACGCCCGGCCGGTCGAGTGTGGCAGTCCACCTTCGGTCGCATGGAGCGTTTCGACTACCCGGTCATCGGCTACGAAATGTGGGAAGCGGCCCGCGCCCGTGTCATCCAGACCGGCGACCCGGCCATTCTCGAACTGACTTCCGGGCGCCGCGAGGTCATGGAAGGCGACCGCGTACTGCCAGTCGACGAGCACATCTTCGACACCACTTTCCATCCGCGCGCCATGGACGACACTCCCGAGCGCGCTCGGGTACTGGCAATCAGCGAGGCCTATTACGGCGTCGGCCATTACCAGATCGTCGCCATCAATCTCGGTTCGGCCGACGGCATCGAACCGGGGCACACCTTCTCGGCTTTCCGGCCCGGCGAAAAGATTCGCGATAACCTGCGCTATCCCTTGCTCAGCCGCGAAGCGCGGCTCAACTCGGACCAGCGCTACGTCACCCTGCCCGAGGAATACGCGGGCCAGCTGATGGTGTTCAGGCCCTTCGAAAACATCAGCTACGCCATCGTGCTCGACGGCACCAATGCCATTCGCGTCGACGACGTGCTGGATCACCCCGACCGCGAATTGTAAGAGGCGCTTTCGACGTGCCGGCCCCGCCGCGAGCTGAAGCCTGGCTGGGCCTGGTGCTGGCCCGGGGACTCGGGCCCAAACGCATGGCCGCCCTCGAGGCGGCCTTTGGCTCACCGGTCGAGTGGGCCGATGCCAGCGACAAGCAACTGGCCGATGCCGGCCTGGACGACAAGTTGATCCGTGCGCTACGCCAACCCGACCCGGAACTCATGCAGCGTTGTCTGGACTGGCTGGCCCACGAGCGCCACTTCCTCGTCACACGGGATGATCCGCTGTTTCCACCGCTGCTCAAGCGCATCCCCGACCCGCCGGCGGCGCTGTTTGCCATTGGAGACCCCGGCTGCCTCGTCCACCCGCAACTGGCCATCGTCGGCAGCCGCAACGCCACTCCCGGCGGGCTCAATCACGCACGGTCGTTTGCCGCCACTCTCTCTCGCGCCGGCTTCGTCATCAGTAGCGGTCTCGCCGCCGGGGTCGACGGCGCCGCCCACCAGGGCTGTCTGGACGCCGGCGGCCGCACCATCGCCGTGGCCGGCACCGGACTGGACCAGGTTTACCCGGCCCGCCATCGAAAGCTCGCGCATGAGATCGCGGACAACGGACTTCTGGTGAGCTTGTTCCCGCCGGGCACCGGCCCGCTGGCCGGCAATTTCCCGGCTCGCAATCGCATCATCAGCGGCATGAGCCTGGGCACGCTGGTCATCGAGGCGGGGCTGCGCTCTGGCTCGCTGATCACCGCCCGGCTGGCCAACGAACAGGGCCGCGATGTCTTTGCCGTGCCGGGGTCGGTACACAACCCGCAGGCCCGCGGCTGTCACCGCCTGATCCGCGATGGCGCCAAACTGGTCGAAACCGCCGAGGAGGTTGCCGAGGAATTGGCACCGCTGGCACGCCAACTGGCCGAAGACATCGAACACCTGCTGTCCCCGAGCGCTGCGAAAGAATCGGTTTTGCCCCTTGATGAACCCGACCAATCGCCGCATATCGAACAGGACCCCGAATATCGGCGCCTGCTGGACGCCGTCGGCTTCGACCCCACACCCGTCGATGAGATCATCCAACGCTCGAGGTTGACACCCGCAGCGGTATCCTCCATGTTGCTAATGTTGGAGCTCGATGGCCGGGTGAGCGCCCACGCCGGCGGCCGCTACAGTCGCAACGCTTAAGGAAAGCAGTTGATGAAGGAAAACGTGCTCGATTTGCTGATGTACCTGTTCGAGAACTATATCTATGACGAGCCGGAGGAAGAGCCCGATCGCGACTCCCTGAGCGAGAGCCTGGAAGAAGCGGGTTTCTCGAGTGCCGAGATCGAGCGGGCCTTTGCCTGGCTCGACGGCCTCGCCGAGCAGCGCAAGCTGCCGGAGCTCGGTGGTCACGAACAGAACCCCGTGCGCTTGTTTTCCGCCGACGAGTGTCGCCGCCTCGACGTGCATGCGCGCGGTTTCATCATGTACCTGGAGAACGTCGGCGTCCTCGACCCGGCCCGGCGTGAAATGGTCATCGACCGGCTTTCCGCACTGGAAACCGACGATATCGATATGGAAGACGTCAAGTGGGTGGTGCTGATGGTGCTGTTCAATCAACCCGGACAGGAAGCCAACTACGCCTGGATGGAAGAAATGATGTTTGACGAGGAAGGGGACTTCCGGCACTGATCTCCTTCTCCACCGCGGCCCAGCGCTTGATCCGGCCGTGACATCCGTGTAACGCTGGTATAGCGATCACGGCGTCGGCACACCAACAAGTTCAAACAATGGCCAAGAATCTTCTCATCGTCGAGTCGCCGGCCAAGGCGACCACCATCAACAAGTACCTGGGCTCCGATTTCGAGGTCCTGGCCTCCTACGGCCACGTGCGCGACCTCGTGCCCAAGGAAGGCGCGGTCGATCCCGACAACGATTTCGCCATGCGCTACGACATCATCGAGCGCAACAAGAAGCATGTCGACAAGATCGTAGCCGCCGCCCGTAAGGCCGATGCGATCTTTCTGGCGACTGACCTTGACCGCGAAGGTGAAGCGATCTCCTGGCATATCGCTGAGATCCTCAAGCAACGTGGCGTCAACTCCGAAAAGCCCGTCAAGCGAGTCGTGTTCTCGGAAATCACCGAGCGAGCCCTGAAGAAGGCCATGGAAGAGCCGCGCGACCTGGCCGGATCGCTGGTCGATGCCCAGCAGGCCCGACGCGCGCTCGATTACCTCGTCGGCTTCAATCTCTCACCGCTGTTGTGGAAGAAAGTCCGGCGCGGCCTGTCGGCCGGTCGCGTGCAGTCACCCGCGCTCAGGATGATTGTCGAACGCGAAGAAGAGATCGAGAAGTTCGATCCGCAGGAATACTGGACCATCGAGGCCGACCTGGGCAAGACGGACGATGAGCAGTTCAGTGCCAACTTGGTCCGGCTCGACGGCAACAAGCTCGAGCAGTTCGACATCGACAACAGCGAGCGGGCCGAACAGGTTCGCAAACAGATCGAGCAGGCCGCCGCGGGCCGTTTTCCGGTCTCCCGGGTCAAGAAAAGCCAGCGCCGGCGCCGCGCCCAACCGCCATTCATCACCTCGACGCTGCAGCAGGAGGCCGCCCGGCGGCTGCGTTTCACCACCCAGCGCACCATGCGTCTCGCCCAGCAGCTTTATGAAGGCGTGGATACCGGGGGCGGCAACCAGGGCCTGATCACCTACATGCGTACCGATTCGGTCGCGCTGGCCGGCGACGCCATCAACGAGATTCGCTCGGTCATCGGCAAGGAGTTCGGCGAAGGCCTGATACCGGAAAAGCCCAATTTCTACCAGTCGAAGTCGAAGAACGCCCAGGAGGCCCACGAAGCCATCCGGCCGACCTCGGCGAAGCTCACGCCGATCAAGCTCAAGCATCACTTGAGCGACGACCAGTACAAGCTCTACCAGTTGATCTGGAACAGGACCGTGGCCAGCCAGATGATCCCGGCCGTCTACGACACCGTCAGCGCCGAGTTCGATGTCGGTGAAGCCACCTTCCGCGCTTCCGGTTCCACCCTGATCGAGCCCGGCTTTCTCAAGGTCTATCAGGATGCCCGCACGGAAGCCGACAACCGCCTGCCGGAGCTCAACGAGGGCGACCAGATCCCGCTCATCGACATCCGTCCCGAACAGCACTTCACCGAGCCGCCGCCACGCTACTCCGAGGCCAGCCTGGTCAAGGAACTCGAGGAATTCGGTATTGGCCGGCCCTCGACCTACGCCTCCATCATCCAGACGCTCAAGGACCGAGAATACGTCGAACTCGACAAGCGGCGCTTCATTCCCACCGCCACCGGCCGCGTGGTGGCTAACTTTCTGTCGAAGCACTTCGACCGCTACGTGGATTACGACTTCACTGCCCGACTGGAAGACGAACTCGATGCCATCTCGCGCGGCGAAAATGACTGGGTGCCACTACTCAAGGAGTTCTGGCAGCCATTCATCGACCGGGTCAAGGAAAAAGACGAGTCGGTCAGTCGCCAGGAAGCCCAGCAGGCACGTGAGCTGGGCACCGACCCGAAAACCGGCAAACCGGTCATCGTGCGCCTGGGCCGCTATGGCCCGTTCGCCCAGATCGGCCAGGCCGAGGACGACGAAAAGCCGCAGTTCGCCGGCTTGAGGCCGGGTCAGAAGATGGAAACCATCACCCTGGACGAGGCGCTCAAGCTGTTCGATCTGCCGCGCGATCTCGGCGAGACGCCGGAAGGCGAGCCGGTGCAGGCAAACATCGGCCGTTTCGGCCCCTATATCCGCTACGGCAAGCGCAATTTCGTCTCCCTGAAAGAGCACGACCCGCATGAGGTCACGCTGGAGCAGGCGATGGAACTGGTCGAGGCCCACAAGAAGGCCCAGCGCGAGCGCATCATCCAGCACTTCGAGGCCGAGGACATCCAGGTTCTCAAGGGGCGCTACGGCCCGTTTGTCACCGACGGCAACCGCAACGCCAGCGTACCCAAGGACCAGGACCCGGAAAAACTGACCCTGGAAGAATGCCAGAAGATGCTGGCCGAGGCCCCGCCCAAGGGCCGGCGCGGCAAGTTCGGCAAGAAGAAGGCTGGCGCCAAGAAGGCCGCCAGCAAGAAGACCGCAAAGAAGAAAGCTTCGAAGAAAAAGAAGCGCTCGAAGAAGAAGGCGTCCAAGAAGAAAGCTTCGAAGAAGAAGGCCGCATCGAAAGTCTGAGGTCGCTACTACCCCGACAGCAAATCATTTCGAGCCCCGTGGCGCTATTTTGCAGTGGGCCCGGAGTAGATTGGGTTGATGGTGGCGGGGTGGCGAGCGGTCTTGCCCGCCGCCGGAACCGAGGTGAATCGCCTCGCTGGCACGTCGAGTGAAGTTGGCGTCCTGGTGCCGATGAATATTGCCGTGCCAATGGACTTTCCCTGCCGATGATCGAACCTTTCGAGTGCGTTGGGCACGGACAGTCTGTGCCGGCTTCCATCACCTCGAACCCGGCACCGGGCAAGACCGCTCCCCACCTGACGTGAAGGAGTAGATTGATGACGAAGAGGGAGAAGGGCCACCATCCTGCCTTTCAACCTTCTCTTACCTTTCATAGCGGGTGGTATTCGGTCGAGCACGGCCTGGGCGGGTGACGGACTCACCACCTGAGCCTTCCCGATCCACCCCAAGCACCAACCGCCATATCGAAGGTAGTCAGCCGTCTCCGGCAACCCTCCAATCTTATCGACACAAGGGCCACCAAGCCTGTCCGAGCCAAAAAAGCCGATCACCCGACCGGGCCGTGATCGACCGGATGCCACCCGCTACCCCCCCACCTTTTGTATCCTTTGCGGTTCAAACCTTCAATGTGGATAGCACCTTGAACACCAACGAAGCAACCAGACTCGTCTCCGACTATCTCACCGACCTGCAGGACCGGCTGTGTTCGGCCTTCGAAGCAGTCGA
>SKXY01000081.1 GCA_007128175.1 Wenzhouxiangella sp.
GCTGTGGAGTTTGCATCAATGAGAACACCCTGGATCACGATTCCAATCGCTGCCTTGCTGGTGGTCGGCTGTGCCAACTGGGTCAAGCTCGACGAGGGCGCGGAGAACATCCGGCTGGTCGGCAGCGGCGAAGTGGCCAACTGCGACCGCATCGGCCAGACCACCGCCTCGGTGCGCGAACGGGTCGGTGCCTACCAGCGCCGCCCGGGACGGGTCGAAGAGGAACTGGCCAACCTGGCACGCAACAGCGCGCTGGAAATCGGCGGCGATACCATCGTGGCCGACGGTCCGGTGGACGACGGCCGCCAGCGCTTCATCGTCTACCGCTGTTTGCGCTGATTCATCCCAGTATCGGCAACACGCCGGGCAGCACCCGTACCCGGATCCCGACGGCGTCGCCGGTCAGCACTTCGCCGTCTGCATGCACCATGCAGCCATCCGGGCAACCGATATCGATCGATGACACCTGCGACATTCGCACCTCGTCAAAACGCGTGTGCCGACCGCTCAACACGCTCGGCAGGATACGCAGCAGCCGCCAGCGCGACAGACTGTCGACACGGCACACATCCAGCAGCCCGTCGTCGATGCGTGCATCCGGCGTCAGCCGGAAACGGCCACCAGCGCAACAACCATTGCCGACGGCAACCAGAAATTGCCGCCCCGAACAGTCAACATCACCCCACCGGATCTGCATGTGTGGCGGTTTGTAGGTAGCCAGGTGCCACAGTGCCGCCGCCATGTAGCGGGCAAAGCCCTTCAGGTAACGGGCGTTGCGGGCGGAGTCAGCGACCGCGGCCTCCAGCCCGATCCCGAGGCCATTGATGAATCGATGCCGCTCGCAACTGCCGTCAGCGTGCGTGAGTGTCACTTCGCCGACATCGCAGAGTCGGCACTCCTCCTCACGAAACCAGGCCACCGCACGCTCCGGATCGCGCGGACTGGTCAGCATCTTGGCAAAATCATTGCCGGAGCCCAACGGCAACACGCCGAGCATCGCCTGCCCCCCGACCAGGCCATTGCCGACCTCGTGCACGGTGCCGTCACCACCCACGGCAATGACGGCAAGATCGGCGTCTCCTGCACGCTCGGCGGCCCATCTCCTGGCCTGGCCCGGCGTCTCAGTGACCATCACTTCGTCATCGGGACACAGATCGCGCAGCCGATTGACCACTTGCCGCGCTCGGTGGCGACACGGTCCGGCAGCGGGATTGACGATGAAGCTCAACTGGCGCAACAGGCGGACTCTGGCAATGGCTGGTGACGCGGCATTATCGAACAGCCGGCCGACACCGACAACCGCGTACTACCTGGTGTCAGGTCGTCGAGCCCAAAGCCTCCGGCCGCATGGGTGCCGCACCGCGTTTCTCGACCGCGATACCGCGCAGTAGGCGCCCAAGAATGTCAGTCCCGGTGACGACCCGCGGCTTCTCCCCCCACAACAGAATCACGTCATCCTCGACGATATCGTCTCCATTGTCGTCACTGCGAATATGGAACCGGCCGATCAACTCTCCCAGTTTCCTGCTGCCGCGATCAACGACGATGGGACGGTGGCAGTGCCGTCCCGGCTTAAAGCGCTCCGGTGCAAACAGGGCCTCGCGCAGGAACTCGTCGGCATTGAGGACCAGCTGCGGCAGCGAAGCCTCGTCGACGATAACCACCCAGCTCTTGCCGGAGCGGTTGACCCGGCGAAGAAAAGGGTCATCGGGATCAGGGCTCAATTCGGGAAAGACGGGGCGGCGACCATCAAACGGCAAGGTGATGATGCTGTCGGGATCGATCGGTTCGCCCTCGTCATCGAGCGGCACGTCGTCGATCTCGAGGAAGTTGAGCGCCCCCTGCCCTTCCAGCCGGGCGATGTCGCTCTCGCTGGCCTCCATGTGCAACTGGATGACCCGGCGCAGGTCGCGTTCAGGGAAGTAACGAATATTTTCTCCCCCCAACCACGAATCCAGTATCCAGGCGGTGGGCCGCGCCACCGGGTAGAGCACGATCTGGTAAATGCGCAGCACCGGGGCGAGGGCCGAGGCCATTCGCAGCGCGTGACGGGTAAAGTAGGACTGCGGGATGATCTCGGCAAAGATGGTGATCACGACCGTGGAAAAGACGAAGGCCGCCACGCCGGTGAGCACGGATCCCGACAGCAGGGCCAGCAGTACATTGACCCCGACATTGCCCCACAGGATGGTGACCAGGGCAAAGTTGGCGTTCTCGCGCAACGCCAGCACGCGATGCGCCCGGGCACTGCCCTTGTGCGCCTCCACCTGAAGCTCGAGTTTGCTGATCGAAAACAGGCCCAGGTTGAGACCGGACAACATGGCCGACTGAGACAGGCAGAGGAAGATTCCGATCCAGGTCAGCGTTGTCATCTCGGGTGTCCTTCAGGTGAACATGTGCGGCCGGCGCGAAAAGGCATTCGAATCAAAAGCGAAATGTCATGCCCCCCATCACTTCAGCCTGGCCGAGCACATCCCCGCTCCAGGCCAGCTGGCAAAAGGCATCTCCAGGCCCGCTGAAGCACAGCAGGCCGCGGTCTCCGCCGCTCATGGTGAGGTAACCGCGCGCTTCCATGCGAAAAGCGAAGTGGCGCGTCAACGGCCACTCCAGTCCACCGGCCAGCGACAGGCTGGGACGAAGCTCACTGCCGACGTTGATGCCGCGCGCACTGAGCCGGGTCGCACCCACACCACCTGATAGGTACGGCACGAAGCGATGACCGGCGAACTCCAGCCGCCCGCCCAGATGCAGGTAGGCAACATCGACATCCACGCCGGCGGCCGGCAGGGAAGTACGCTGCTGCGAGAAAATCAGCTCCCAGGCGTTGCCCGGCTCGAATTCGTAGCCCAGCGCAATGGCATGACTGATGTCGCCGTCGAGACTTGAGCGCTCACCACTGCCCGGCAACTCGAAACGACCGCCGTCACGATACCCCAGCATTACCGAAGTACTAAGCGACGGACTGGCCTCTCCGGCAGCCACTGGGGACGGCCCGGCAAGCAGTCCCATTGCCATAACCAGTGCCGGCAGCATCACTGCCGCTCTCATGCACCGCATTGCAACAGCCACCATGACAAAAAGCTCCATGCAGGTTCTCCACGCAGACTAGCAGACCGCGGTTGGCCATGCTGTCTATAATGCGCGCCAGGGAGATACGTGGCAGGGGGAGATCAGGGGGAGACGCAACAGAGGAAGAGGGGCAATAGCGAGAGAGGGACGAAAAAGAGGATGAACCAACCTGCTTGTTTGCCGGACCGGCGCCTGCGCTACCGGCTCAGCCCCGTGGAGCTTAAGGGCAGTGTCTTGTTGCTGGCCGTCGGCGTGCCGCTGGCAATGGCTGCGCTGCTTTTCATGCTGCCCGGCGATGCCGGCCGCCAGGCCTTGGAGGAAACCTTCGCCGAGATCCCGGCCACCCTCTGGCTGGCGCTACCCCTGGCAATCGTCGGCAGCCTGGCGCTGTTTGACTTTTACCGCCGGCAAGCACGGGCGGCCTGGCTGGAGATCGGCGATACCGGGATCCGCTGTCGACCGCCGGCCCACCACGGCCGCCGCTTCTGGACCCGACACGAGTGGCAAGTGGACTGGAAAGAGATCGAGTCGGCCACACTCTACCGGCCGGATGCCAACTGCAATGAGCCGCAGCACTGGGTCAACACCACCCTGGCGCTGGAAACAGCCACTGGCAGTTTCCGTATCGGACTGCTGCACTGGGATTGCGCTAGCAACCCCCCGGAACGGCCCGGCCTCCTTGACGGCCGCAAGACCGGGGCAAAGTTCGATGCCCTGATGTGCCAGCATCCCCTGATGCAAGCCCTGCAACACAGGCAGGTGGAACTCAAGCGCAAGACGACCGGCTGGGCGGCCTTCCGGCAACTTTCGCGACAAACGCGGCAGCAACAAAACGAGGCCGAGACGGCTGGCCACGTCGATCTGCTGACCTACCCTTCGGCCCAGGTCATTCTCGGGCTGATGTTGCTTGCCGGAGTGCTGGCGCTGTTTCATTTCATGCTGTTGCCGCCGGTGCGCCCGCTGTGGACGGCACCGATCGCAAGCGCGCTGCTGGTGGGCGTGGTTTCGGGGATCGGCGCCTGGCAGCTGACCCGCCGCATGCCGGCGCGCGAACGAACGGCCCTGTCGGCCATGCTCGCGATCGTCATCGCCCTGTGCTGGCATCCGCTGGGCGTTCGCACCGAGATCCTGCTCAACGGTGAAGCGAAAGCGGTCGTATACGCCGTCGAGGATCGCGGACTGTTCTACCCGATCGACAGCCGCTACCCGGTACTGGATCTGTCCGACCTCAATGTCGGCGAGTTCTTCGACAGCCTGGAAACCGGGAGCGAGTTTGAGTTCATGCTGATCCGTGTCGGCCATGAGCGCTACGCCCTGTCGCTTGCGGAATTGTTCGAGCAGACACGAGCGTTCTACGGCACCCAGGACTGATTCGGGCTTTACCTGGAACCAACGACGCGGCTAGACTTGAGCGCAGTACAGAGAGGGTGGAAAACACCAACATCCCATGACGCTGCCGAAACTTCCAAGACTGGCCGCTACCTGGTTGCTTCTGAGCCTGGGCTCGCCGGCACTGGCCGGGGTGTTGCATGACTTCGACATGCCCGGGAAACCGGAGGCCGACGAACGCCCCCTCACCCTGTCACAGGCACTGGAGCGATACGCGCCGCGCATGGAGGAATCGCTGCGTCCGCGCTTCGACGCACTCGGCCTGTCCTATCCACCGGAGCGGCTGACGCTGATCGCGCTCAAGGAAGAACGTGAACTTGAAGTCTGGGCCTACGAGAACGAGCAGCCTCACCGGGTTCACAGCTACCCGGTCAAGGATGCGTCGGGGCTGCCCGGACCCAAGCGCCGCCGCGGGGACTTCCAGGTGCCCGAGGGCATCTACCGCCTCAACGCCTTCAACCCCAACAGCGCCTTCCACCTTTCGTTGCGGGTGAACTACCCCAACTACTTCGACCGGCGGATGGGTCAGCTCGACGGGCGCGACGACCTGGGATCGAACATTTTCATCCACGGCGGTGCGGCCTCCCGCGGCTGCCTGGCCATAGGCGATCCGGCCATCGAGGAACTGTTCGTCATGGTCGCCGATGTCGGCCTGCACAACACCAAGCTGATCATTGCCCCGCACGACCCGCGCCAGCGAAGCATCTTTCCCGTTCCGCGGGGCTTGCCCGAGTGGACCAACGAGCTCTACCACCGTATCGAAACGGCACTCGCCGACTACCCGTTGCCCGATTCAGCGCCCATGACAATCGCCGGCGGCGAAAGCAACGCGACTTCGCCCTGAGGCAATACTCACTCCTGCTCGCCGGGATCGAGCAGACGCCCAGCAAACAGGATGGCACCAGATGGGCGGTCGTGGATGAAATAGTAGAACGGCCGATCGAATCGCACCGTGGGCGGTTCGGGCCCAACCGCGGTCACCCGCATCATCACCACGGCCGTGGCCGCAGCCGCCTCGGTACCCGCTTCGTCGATATCGACAAAACTCTTGTGGAAGATCTCGTCGATATAGATGGAGCGGTCGGGAATGCACGGTTCGACCCCGGTGATGCCGCGAAAATCGGCATCGCACTCGTCGAAGGCGTCGACCATGCCCATGGTTCGCAACAGTTCGGCAAGCCGCAGGTCAGAACCGGACTCGAAACGCGGAAAGTGCAGCGCGACATCGCGCCGGCTCATCGATTCCAGAACCTGATCGAAGTATTCACGATCCAGCCCGGCGGCCCACTGCCCGAAGTCATCCGCGTCGGCCGGCATCATCGCCACCAGCTCGATGTCGTCGCCGACGTAGGGCATGGACACGGCCACCGTTTGCTCGTCGGCATGGTGACCGAATCGAGCCGTCTGGCGCATCATGGGTACCGTCACCCGGCTCTCGTCCAGACGCGCGAACGGTGCATCGCTGGTCCGGTCCTCCTCGAATGCGTGTTTCCAGCTGCCGAGGAAATAGATCGCGTTGACCAGCACGAATCGGGTGTCGGAGTTCAGGCTGCGCGGCGGTAGCAGATCTTCGATACGCTGCTCGGTACTTTCAGCCACCCAGTCGTTGATCTCGAGTCGAACCTGTTCGAAGGTGTTGCGAAAATCAACCAGGCGCATGCCGGCACCGTAGTGCCTGGCAAGCAGGTCAAGGTAATCCTGCTGGAACTCGAAGCCTTCATGTCCCCAGGTCTGGTTAATCACGTCGAGCCGGAACGCGTCGCCCTCGTTCTCCGGCTCCACGTCCGCACGCGCCGCCAGTTCCCGATCAAGCCGATTGAAGGCAGGATGCAGCAACTCGTCCTCCAGCGGAAAATGAAGAGTCTCGGCCATCTGCTGGCGTGTTGGTCCATGAGCACCGGCATAGACCATGGCCAGCGCCGAGGCAATCGAGTACGGCGAGACGAAAAGATTGCCCTGGTCCGCCTCGCCCAGTCGCTTGAGCAGGCTGAATGCAAAGTCACGCTGATCGGCAACCAGCTCGGAAAATCGCTGATCGTCCACTTGCGGCTCGGCTTCCCGTGTCACCTGACTCTCGGCCGTTCCTGACCTTGTCTCTGTGGATTCGGTCATGTCAGCTCCGTGGTCGGCTTCGCATCCTGTCAGCAGCACCACGAACGGTGCCAGAGAACACGCTGCAAAAAGTCCTTTCCTCATCACGTTCTCCTCTGCCCAATGCCCCTGGAGTCTTACCGGATGATCCGGGTTCGCGCTGCGCACGTCAATCGAATTGCTGCAAAATCGCAACCTCGCCTCTCGGCCGGCTCGATACTCAACTGACCGGATCGTCAGACCGGCCCTCTGCGGCGAAAGCGACTCGCGTGCCCGACTGGGCTTTGGCCTGGTACATCGCCTGATCGGCAACATCCATCAGTTCTTCAAGCGTCTCGGCATCCTGTGGCCACAGGGCCACACCCAGACTCAGGACCGGCGCGATCGACTCATCCTCGATCTCCATGGGCGCGGTCAACCGGGGCAGCAGCCGTTCGAGTAGAAGACCGGTATCTTCGGGTTCGCCGATCCGGCAACAAACCACGAACTCGTCGCCACCGATACGGGCCGGCACATCGCACTCGCGCAGGGTGTCTTTCAGGCGACTTGCAAACTCGGCCAGCATCGCATCGCCGGCAGCGTGGCCCAGACGGTCATTGATCGGCTTGAAGTCATCGAGATCGATATAGATCAGCACCACAGAACCCTTGATGCGCCTGGCCTGCGCCAGCACCTGGCCGGCACGCTCCTGGAAACTGCGACGGTTGTACAGACCGGTCAGCGCATCGGTGGCAGCCGCCTCACGTGCGCTCTCCTCGGCCAGGCGCCGGGCGGTAATGTCGGTATGAATGACAAGGATGGACTCCTGTCCATTGCCATCGAACCGCAGAGCGCGCATCAGGAACCAGCGCTTGCGATCCGGGCTGTGACACGGGTATTCCAGTTCCATGGCACGATCGTGGCCGTCGATCAGGCGCGACAGCCGGCGATGAATCCGATCAAGCACGACATCAACGCCCCTGGGCACCATTTCAAGGTACTTCGCGCCAAGATAGGCCCCTCTTTCGCCGCCATTATCGATGGAAAACTGCTCCCAGCGCCGGTTGACCGCCACGATCCGACCATCGGCGTCCAGGATCGCCATCGACGAAGGTGACGCATCAAAAGCCGCCCGAAACACTTCGGGGTCGACTGAGGAATTGCTGTTTCCCGGGGCGGTACCCGGCGAGCGTGGTGTCGTCATCATCCCACTCCGGGGGCCTTGAAACCCCGATCGCGAATTCGACCGATCCGATCCCGCAATTTTGCCGCCTCTTCAAACTCAAGGTTCTCGGCGGCCTTGAACATCTCTTTCTCCAGACGCGCGATTTCGCGGGCAGCCTCGTCGGGAGAAACCGGTTCGGCTTCGTAAGCCGGCGCTTTCTCCGCCACCTTGCGGGCCGGCTTGCGTCCCGGGGTATCGTGAGCGTCGGCCATGATGTCGGCGATGTTCTTGACGATGGTCTGCGGGGTGATGTCGTGGGCCTCGTTGTGGGCAATCTGTTTGGTGCGACGGCGCTCCGTTTCGTCGATCGCCCGGCGCATGGAATTGGTCACCTTGTCGGCATAGAGAATGGCCTTGCCGCGCACGTTGCGCGCCGCCCGACCGATAGTCTGGATCAGCGAGCCCTCCGAACGCAGAAAGCCCTCCTTGTCGGCATCGAGAATGGCGACCAGCGACACTTCCGGCATGTCCAGTCCCTCCCGGAGCAAGTTGATACCGACAAGCACGTCGAAGGCACCCAGCCTCAGGTCGCGGATGATTTCCACGCGCTCCACGGTATCGATATCGGAGTGCAGGTAGCGCACCCGGACATCATGCTCGGACAGGTACTCGGTCAGGTTCTCGGCCATGCGCTTGGTCAGCGTGGTCACCAGTACGCGATCGCCCAGTGCCACGCGCTTGCCGATCTCGGAGAGCAGATCGTCGACCTGGGTAGCGACCGGGCGAACCTCCACCTCGGGATCGACCAGGCCGGTGGGGCGCACCACCTGTTCGGCGACGGTCGCCGAATGATCCATTTCCCAGGGCCTGGGCGTGGCCGAGACCAGCATCATCTGCGGTGACCGCTCTTCGAATTCCTCGAATTTCAATGGCCGGTTGTCCAGCGCCGAGGGCAGGCGAAACCCGTATTCCACCAGCGTTTCCTTCCTGGCCCGGTCGCCACGGTACATGCCGCCGATCTGCGGGATGGTGACGTGTGATTCGTCCACGATCAGCATGGCATCCTTGGGCAGGTAGTCGAACAGCGTCGGCGGAGGGTCGCCGGGCTGACGGCCGGTGAGGTGGCGCGAATAGTTCTCGATGCCCTGACAGTAACCCAGTTCCAGCATCATCTCGATATCGAACTGCGTGCGTTGCTGCAGGCGCTGGGCTTCGAGCAGCTTGCCGGCGGACTCGAGCTGCTCCAGCCGCTCCTTGAGTTCGGCCTTGATCGCCTCGATGGCATCGAGCACGACCTGGCGGGGTGTCACGTAATGCGTCTTCGGGAAGATCGTGAGTTCATCGACCTTCTCGTGCATCTCGCCGGTGAGCGGGTCGAAGTGACTGATGCGCTCGATCTCGTCATCGAACAACTCCACGCGCACCGCTTCCATGTCCGAGTCGCCCGGAAACAGATCGATGACCTCGCCGCGCACCCGGTAGGTGCCGCGACGCAGTTCGAAATCGTTGCGCGAGTACTGCATTTCAGCCAGGCGCCGGAGGATCTCGCGCTGGTCCATGCGCTCGCCGACTTTCAACGGCAGCGTCATTTTCAGAAACGAGCTTGGATCACCCAGGCCATAGATCGACGATACCGTGGCCACGATCAGCGCATCCGGTCGTTCCAGCAAGGCCTTGGTCGCCGACAGTCGCATCTGCTCGATGTGCTCGTTGATCGAGGCATCCTTCTCGATGAAGGTATCCGACGAAGGCACATAGGCCTCGGGCTGGTAGTAATCGTAGTAGCTGACGAAATACTCGACCGCATTGTCGGGGAAAAAGGCCTTGAACTCGCCGTAAAGCTGGGCAGCCAGCGTCTTGTTCGGCGCCATCACCAGCGCCGGGCGCTGCACCCGCTCGATGACATTGGCCATCGTGAAGGTCTTGCCCGAGCCGGTGACCCCGAGCAGGGTCAGGTGCGAATGACCCGCCGCAAGGCCTTCAACCAGCTTGCCTATGGCCTCTGGCTGGTCCCCGGCCGGTTGGTAACTTGACGCCATGCGGAAGCGCTTGCCCATGTCCGTCTACATCCTGTTGGCATCCAACCTATAATTATAGAGGCCGCGCGGCCTTCGCCCGTGCAGGTTGTTCGTCAGTCACTCACCAACAGTAGGGAGAGCCATCGTGTCCATCCGCTTCGCACCGCGCGTCGCCCAGGTCAAGCCGTCCGCCACCATCGCCATGTCCGCCAAGGCCGCAGAGCTAAAGGCCGCGGGCAAGGACGTCATCTCGCTGAGCATGGGGGAACCGGACTTCGATACACCCGGACACATCCGCAAGGCCGCCATCGAGGCCATCCAATCGGGCCAGACCCGTTATACCCCCGTCGACGGCACGCCGGAACTGAAGCAGGCCATCATCTCCAAGTTCCAGCGCGACAACGAACTGGCCTACGAGCCTGATCAGATACTGGTTTCGACCGGGGCCAAGCAGAGCCTGTACAACCTGATGCAGGCACTGATCGGCGAGGACGATGAAGTCCTCATTCCGGCACCGTACTGGGTGTCGTATCCAGACATGGTGCGCCTGGCCGGCGGTGCCCCGGTCACTCTCAACACCACTCACAAAAACGATTTTCTGGTCTCGCCGTCGCAGCTGGAAGCCTCGATCAACGGCCAGACCCGAATGCTGATTCTCAATTCGCCCAGCAACCCGTCGGGACGCGCCTACACCCGAAAACACCTGGCCGAGCTCGGCGAGGTTTTGCTTGAGCACCCGCGCATCGTCATCTGCGTCGACGACATCTACGAGCACATCTGGTGGGCCGACGAGCCGTTCTCCACCCTGGCCCAGGCCGTCCCCGGCCTGAAGGACCGGACGATTACCGTCAATGGTGTCTCCAAGGCCTACGCCATGACCGGATGGCGCATCGGCTACGCCGCCGGCCCGGCCGAGATCATCAAGCAGATGCGCAAGATCCAGGGCCAGAGCACGTCCAACCCCTGCTCGATCAGCCAGGCGGCGGCTACCGCCGCCCTGAATGGCGACCAATCCTGCGTCGGTGAGATGTGCACCGCCTTCAAGGAGCGTCACGACTGGCTGGTACCGGCACTCAACGAACTGCCCGGTGTCACCTGCAGCGCCGGCGAGGGATCGTTCTACGCCTTCGCCGACTTCAGCGGCGCTATCGAAAAGCTCGGACTCAAGGACGACCTGGAACTGGCCGAGCATCTTCTGGAAAAGGCGCTGGTCGCAAGCGTGCCAGGCACCGCTTTCGGCAGCCCGGGTCACCTGAGACTGTCGTTTGCCTGCGACCTGGACACCCTGAAGCAAGCCGTCGAGCGTATCCGCACGGCGCTCTAGGCAACCGCAACAACGGCGTGACCCCGGTCACGCCGGCCCCGGGAAAACGCGATTGACGTTTTCCCGGGTATTTTTCCTACAAGCGCCATCGGAGATGTCCGCTTCATCCCTGCCCTGCAGGTGCGGAGAATCTCTTTCCGTCATCACCAACGGGGAGAGCGAAACATGCCGCCAGAGCAGAAGGGACTGACGCTGATCGAGCTGATGATCGCGCTGGCCGTGGCCGCCGTCATCCTGACTTCCGCCGTACCGGCCTTCGGCCGATTCGTGCAGGAGAACCGCATCACGGCCACGACCAATTACCTGGTCACTCACCTGCAGTACGCCCGCCACGAAGCAGTATTCCGCAACGCCTACGTCGCTGCCTGCCCCAGTGTTGACGGGGCGCAATGCACCGGCGGCAACCGCTGGGATGAAGGCTGGATCGTCTACATCGACGAGTCCAACAACGGCCAGCCTGACCATCCCGACGACATCCTGCGCGTGGTCGGCGCCGACGAGCGCGTGCTGATGCACAGCGCCGGTCGCTTTCGCGTGCGCTTCCAGGGCCACGGCGGCGCCTACGGCACCAACCTCACCATCCGGGTCTGTGACAGCAGCAAACAGGCCAGCCCACGAGCGGTCATCGTCTCCAATCCGGGAAGGATTCGGGCGACGCGCGATGTGGATCCGGGGGAGTGTGAGGTGTAGTTCGTTGGCTGGTTGACTCTCATGCTGTCGTCCCGGAATCTGAGTAAGCCGATATCCGGGACCCCGCACGCGGGGGTCTGTACGGCCACCGTGCCGGCCTTCACCTTGCGAGGTGCCGGCTATCCACGCGCTAACGGCATGCCGAAAGCCCTGCTTTCACCTTGCGGCGAAAGCCGGCCTGACGGCTGGCTTCTTGATACTCCTCGTGCTGAGCAATGAGGCGGGGAGCCGCTCTACGTGCGAGGTCAGTCAAGCTGCCTCCAGGAGGCGACGGCTTCCCCGGTGAACACTCGCTCATTGTCCGAGTGCAGGATCAACATACAAGGATGCGTGGAGGCCAAAGGCCGGAACGCATCAGGACGACGGCCGAATCAACCGCCACCGCCTGGAAGGAAAACCCATCAACCAGCCCCGGAGCGCAACCGATGCGGCCCCGGGAACATGGCATCGACGACCTCAGCAGCACGGTCGCCATCGACCTTCGCCCGCGCCTCGATCAGCCACTGCCTGACCTCTCCGGCCGTTTCCGGTGCCGGGTCGCGCGGCATCTGCCCCGGAGCCGGGCTGGGCTGCAACCCGCTATCCAGTCGGGTAAACCAGTCCACCCGGTCATTACAGACCCAGAGCCGCACCTGACCGTCGGCTCGCGACAGCGTCAACGCCCTGCGTTCACGTACCAGTTGCGTGAACCACCACGTCCAGCCGCTGGCCGGGCGCGGGTCACCCAATCCCAATCCCGCCTCGCCCTCTTTTTGGGTCAGGAAACCGACCGACTCGATCAAGTCTTCCAGGACATCGACCGACGGGCGGATTCCGGCAATGCCGGCAATCGGCGCGACCTGCCTGACGGCCTTCTCGTCCGATCCGACAACCGTCCCATCCCTACCTCGCCGGGCCGGACCGCCCGAACCCGGCATCGCCGATGGCAGACGCCGGGGCTTCGGGCTTGAGCGCACTGGCTGCTCGAAATTGCGCGTGCGTCGCTCCTCGGCATCGGCCTCGTCCAGGTAACTGTGCCTCGGCGCATGGATCATCGCCTCGGCCAGCGGCGACGGTCTTTCGGTTTCGACCGCGTGGACCGTGATGCGGCCCTGCTCGATATCGCCCAGCAACCGCACCAGACCGGCAAGATCCATGTGATCGTGCAGGCAGTCGGCCAGCGCCTGGCGTACCAGCGGATGATCCGGCACCTGGCGCGGCCCGCTCAAATTCTCCAGGCAGGCGAGCTGGTCGGGAAACACGCAGGCGATCAGATTCTCCGCCTGACTGCGCTGGCGCTGAGCCGGTATCCGCCCGCCCGGCCCGTTCTTCAGCAACACCAGCGCATTGTTGGCGCACCAGCGAAACCGCGTGACGAACAGCGGCGTGTCGAGCAGGGCCTGGGTCAGCACGTCGGCGACATTGTGCGAGCGCACGAACGACACCACCTCGGCCAGCTCGAATTGACTGGTCACCCCCAGGGAAATCAGGATACCGTCGTCGGTGGCCGCCGCCTGCAACTCGAAATTGAACTGGCGACAGAAGCGCTTGCGCAAAGCCAGCCCCCAGGCCCGGTTGATGCGCGCGCCGGCAAAGGTATGCAGCACCACGTGGCGATCGCCGCCGGGATCGGTCACCTGTTCGACCACCAGCCGGTCCGGGGCCGGCAGACGCCCGAGTACCGCCGTCGCTTCGGCCAGCATTTCCGCCGCCTGCGGATGCAGGGCCTTCGAGGCGCCGCGGGCGAACACCCGCGACACCGCCGCAGCCACTTCCGTCGTGCGCCCGGGACCTTCACCGAACCAGAACGGCAACTCCGCCGGCTCCTCGTCGGCCGGTTCCACGCGCACCTCACCGGGTGTCACACGCAGAATGCGCCAGGCGCGCCGCCCGAGCTGCATCACCTGCCCGGGCGAGGATTCGAAGGCGAATTCCTCGTCGAGCGTGCCCACGCTCTCGCCGTTGTCCTCGCGCACCACGTCGTACTCGAAAAACTCCGGAATGGTGCCGGCATTGGTCAACACCAGCCGATCAATGCGCGGATGTGCCGTCCAGCCGCCGCGCGCATCGCGCCGAACCAGCGCACTGAACTGTGCTTCCGGCATGGCCTCGGGTACTTCTGCGAGACTGGCGAGCACTTCCTCTACCGTATCGGCCGAGACGTCGCGGTAGGGCCAGGCCTTCTGCACGGTTTCCCGCAGCGCCGAGGCATCGCGACGCTCCACGGCCAGCATGGCCACAAGCTGCTGCGCCAGCACATCCAGTGGTGCGACGGGAATCTCCGAGCAATCGATCTCGCGCACCGACAGCGCCTCGGCCATCGCCGAAGCCTCGATCAGCTGGTTGAGGGTGAGCGGAAACAGGTGCATGCGCGGCATCCGTCCGGGGCGATGACCGCTGCGCCCGGCACGCTGACGCACCAGGTTGACCGAGCCCGGCACACCCAGTTGACAGACCCGGTCGACATGCCCAAGATCCAGCCCCAGCTCCAGCGAGGCACTGCTGACCATCACGGCCAGTTCACCGTGCTTGAACCGCGCCTCGATGCCTTCACGGTGCGCCGTATCCAGGCTGCCGTGATGGGCGCCGACCTGGCCCGGACGACCGGATTCGGCCAGCAACTCGTCCAGTGCCGCGGCCGTGCGCTCCACCTGCGCACGGGTCTGGCAGAACACCAGCATCGAGCCGCGCCCGGCCAACCCGGCAACGCGTTCGTGAATCTGCTGCCAGTGCAGCGGGTCGGGATAGGCACCCAGCGGCCGGGCGGGCATTTCCAGCTTCAATTCCACCTCGCCGGGTGGATCCGGGGCAATCACCTCGCACGCGGCATTGCCGCCGAGAAACCGCGCCAGCGTTTGCGCCGGTCGGGCTGTGGCCGTCAGGCCGATGCGCTGCACCGGATTCCTGGTCAAACAGTCCAGCCGCGCCAGCGACAAGGCCAGGTGCGCACCGCGCTTGGATCCGACCAGCGCGTGCAACTCGTCAACCACCACGGTCTCGACCGTCTTCAACAAGTCACGCCCGCCACGGCTGCCCAGCAGCACGAACAGCGATTCGGGCGTGGTCGAGAGAATATCCGGCGGGGAACGCCGCTGGCGCTGACGATCGGCCGCCGGTGTATCGCCGCAGCGCAAGGCAACCTCCAGCGGCCGGCCGCAGACCGAGCTGGCGGCTTCCAGCAAGGGCGCGAGATTGTGCGTCATGTCACGCGCCAGCGCCTTGAGTGGGGCAATGTGAAGTGCCCGCACCCGGCGCCGGCCACCATCGTCATGGCCATCAACGATCCGCTCGACCACCGGACGCCAGGCCGCCAGCGACTTGCCCTGCCCCGTCGGGGCAATCAGCAGCGCATTGCGCC
>SKXY01000264.1 GCA_007128175.1 Wenzhouxiangella sp.
CTTCCTTCTTGACCAGCTTCTCGAAGGTGCCGTCGGTTTCCATCTGCTCGAGCTCCTTGAGCCGGTTGATGGAGCCGCGCACGGTGCGGAAGTTGGTCAGCATGCCGCCGAGCCAGCGGTGGGATACATAAGGCATGCCGCAGCGCTGCGCTTCTTCAGCGATCGACTGGCTGGCTGCACGCTTGGTGCCGACGAACATGACCGTGCCGCGACGGCTGGCCATGCGGCTGAGGTAGTCAAGCGACTCCTTGAGCAGCGGCAGGGTCTCTTCGAGATTGATGATATGGATCTTGCCACGGGCACCGAAGATGTAGGGTTCCATCTTCGGGTTCCAGTAGCGGGTCTGGTGACCGAAATGTACGCCGGCTTCCAGCATCTGGCGCATGGTTACGTTGGGCATGGTAATGCTCCTTTTTCCATGGACGCAGCACCACCCCGTCGGATTCGGGTGGGAGCGGAGAAGTGCATTGTCCGGGGTTTTGGCCTCCGCTGATCCCATGCGACCATCCCGAGAGCTCCGTCGTGGAGGCTCCGGGACAACCCCGCCGCATGTGCCGACCAGCGTGTGTTTTTTGACTTGCCACACCACAGTTGGCGGACAAATCCCAACTATTGTAGCGGATTGCTGCCGGGTGGTGCAATTGCTGGGAGGACAGAAGCCGGAAATTGACGCGCAGCGTCATCCCGGCCGAAGCGAAACTGAGAGCCGGGATCCCGCACGGTAATCTTGGGTGCGGGGCCTTGCAAACTTGCGGCGTGCGAGGTCCCGGACATCGGCTACCGCCGATTCCGGGACGACAGAATACAATCGAACCGCAACCCGCAACCCCGAAACCTGATTCCTTGATTTGGCAGGTGCCCCCGTTTCCGTTAACTTAAACGCCATGGGCGATTGATCGTCCGGCGAGGGAGCAGGTATGAGCGAGGAAAACGAGGTCGAGCTTGTCGAGAGTCCGGAATGGCTGCCTTCTGCAATGGAGGGGACCTGGGACTTCCTCGCCGCCTATCCGCTGGTGCTGGCGCTGATCATCGTCATCGTCGGCGTCGGCCTAGCGATTATCGGGCGGGCTGTCGTGCTGCACTCCGGGGCCCGGATTACCCGATCGCGCACCAGCGACCGGCTGGATCAGAGGCTTTTGCGCATTGTGGCCAATGTGGCGGCTCTCGTCGTTGCCTATCTTGCCGTGGTCCTGGCCATCCAGGTGCTGGGTCTGCCCGAGCGCCTCGAGCAGATTGCCATCCGGATCGTGCTGAGCCTGCTGGTGCTCAGGCTGATGAAGTCGGCCATGCGTGCCAGTCACGTCGGGCTGGAAATTCTCAGCCTGGTGCGTGATCGGTTCGCCATCGTCGAGGAGCGCACCATTCCGCTGTTCGACCTGATCATGACGGTGCTTATCGTCGCCATCACCGCCTATGTCCTGCTGCAGATCTGGAATATCGATCCCACCGCGTGGCTGGCCTCAGCCGGCGTGATCGGCATTGCCGTCGGCTTTGCCGCCCGCGACACGCTGGCCAACCTGTTTGCCGGATTCTTCATCATAGGTGACGCCCCCTACAAGCTGGGCGACTACATCGTGCTCGACACCGGCGACCGCGGCGAGGTGACCAAGGTCGGGATTCGCTCGACTCGCCTGTTGACCCGCGACGACGTCGAGATCACCGTGCCCAACTCCGAGATGGCCAACGCCAAGATCTACAACGAGTCCGGCGGGCGCTGGGTCAAGTTCCGCATTCGCCTGCAGGTGGGTGTGGCTTACGGGTCGGATGTCGACCAGGTCGTGGCACTGCTCGAACGGGTGGCCGGCGAGCACGAGACCGTGTGCAAGGAGCCCAATCCCCGGGTGCGCATGCGCGGCTTCGGCGATTCCAGCCTGGATTTCGAACTGCTGTGCTGGGTCAATCATCCGGCCGATCGCGGTTCGGTGACCCACGAGCTCTACATGCACATCTACAAGGAGCTCAACTGCGAGGGCATCGAGATTCCCTTCCCGCAGCGGGATATCTGGGTGCGGGACACCGGTCAATCAGCAGTCGACAAGGCCGAACAGGCCACCGAGTGATCCGGTTGTCCTGCCATGCCATTGCCGCTTCCACTCCCCTGTTGGCAGCTCGGTGCCAGCTCGTCAAGCTGCCTGGCCGGCTCAGGCAGCCCGGCTTCTTCCAACCAGTATTGCCGGGCGCCGGCCAGTTGTTCCCGGCCCTGATCGAGCATGCCACGTTGACAGGAAAGTTCGGCCTGGACGGCCTGCAAGGCCGAGAGCCTCGGTCCGGTCACTTCGCCACGCTCGGCGAATGCCTGGAATGCCGATTCGATGCGTTTCTCGGCGCGTTGCGTATCGCCTCCTTGTAGCCAGTAACGGGCCCTGAGCATCCAGCCCTGGCCGGATTCCGGTTCACTGGCGACGATTTCTTCCTTCCAGGCTCGGGCGGCTTCAAGGTCACCCTGCTCGAGTGCATTACTGAGTGCCAGCATGAGAAAACGCAATGGGTATTGTCCGGGAAGCTCCCTGAAGTCGGCCCATTGCTCATGCCACCGGGCAGCAGGAATGCTGTCGCCGTCGATCAGCTCCATCTGCAGCTCATTGATCTGCTGATACCACAGTGCATGTTGTGGTGTATTCTCCCAGACCACCGGGAAGTATTTCCTGTAGGCCTGTCGGGCAGCATCGGCTTTTCCCAACGCCAGCAGGCTATCGGCCATGAAGTTGAGCTGCACCGGTATGCCCAGGCCATCGGGCTGGGTTTCCAGCATGATGTCGAGTGCATGGCGCCACTTTTCGACAGCGACATGATCTCGTCCCAGCGTGGCGTTCGCCCGTGCCAGAGGGAAATGGACATAAGCGACCCGAGATGAATTTGCTCCGAAGGTGGCGTAAACCACTTCGAGTAATTCAGTGGTCAGCGCGACCGCCTCGGCCGGCTGGCGGTGATCGATCAGCGCGTTGGCATAGCTGATGCCGCTGGAGATGACTCGTGGATGCGGGCTGTCCTGATGTAGCCCAAGCATCATTTCGTAGCCAGTCCTCGCCGCCTCGATGGCTTCCTCGTTTGCGCCGGCTGCATTGAGGTAGAAGTAACCGTCGCCGCTGACTGACGAACAATAGTGGGGATCCTCTTCGATGGCATCCTTTTGACACGCAAGATAGATTGCCTGGCGTATGTGTTCGGCGGCGGCTTGAGCGTTACCGTCCAGGAATCTTCCATGAGCCTGGAGGCTCAGGATGCCGGCCTGCAGCAAGCGGGCCTCGGAATCCCCTTCCACGCGCTTCCAGGCCGACAGCAACAGCTCGCGCTTCGCCTCGGAGTCTTCCAGAGTCTGGGCCAGCAGGAATTCCTGGTTGGCGATGGCAGCATCATCCATCGTTACGGCACCGGTTTGGATCAGATCCAGGGCGCCTTCCAGTAACTCGTTGGCACTGTCCCAATGGCCCAGCGCTTGTTGAGCCACGCCGATGACGGTCAGGATTTCCAGCGCAATGTCAGGTTGGTCGGAAAAGCGTTCAGCAACTTGCTCGCTGCTGCGCTGCAGCATGTCGCGCACTGTCGGCGGCTCACCGGGCACGATGTAAGGGTCGGACTCGGCAAGCATTTCGACCAGAAAGTCCTTGATCGCTTCGGTGCGTGCGCTTGCAGCCAGCGCCCGCTCGGCCTCCTGGCGAGTCTGTTCTGACTGCCAGAGCACCGCGCCCAGTCCGGCGGCGACTATCGCGACGAACAAGGCCGTCAATCCGACGGCCAGCCAGTTGCGGACAACAAAGCAGGCCAGCCGGTAGCGTCTTTGTGTTGGCATGGCTTCCAGTGGTCTGCGGGCCTGGAAGCGAAGCAGTTCGGCGAGCAAGGCCGGGCTGGACTGGTAGCGGTCGCCCGGTGCTGTGGCCGTGGAAGCAATCACGATTGCGGCCAGTTCCCGCCAGCGAGCATGCCCCTGGGCGGCGATGGTGTTCTGGATCGTCGTATCGATGTCCTGCATGATCCGGCCGGTCAGCAACCAGAAGAGCAAGGCGCCCAGCGACCAGATATCGCTGGTCGGTGAGATGTCGGCGCCGGCGAGTTGCTCTGGGGCGGCAAAAGAGGGCGTAAGTGCTCGCAAGTGTCCGGCGTCGGTGTCCTCGTCAACAATCCGGGCGATGCCGAAGTCCAGCAGTTTGACGGTGCCGTCTTCGCGAACTCGAATGTTGCTGGGCTTGATGTCGCCATGCACGATCAGACGCTGATGGGCGTGAGCAATGGCTTCGGTAATACGCCCGAACAGCCTCAGGCGAGTCTCCAGCGACGGCTTGTTGCGTTCGATCCAGTCGGCCAGATCGATACCATCGACCCACTCCATGAC
>SKXY01000089.1 GCA_007128175.1 Wenzhouxiangella sp.
AACCACGATGAGCGTCCGGTGATGGAACAGGCGCTGGACCGTCCCGGCTTCGTTGCCGGGCCGGTGTGCCGATTCGGCGGCTGGCAGGTGGTGCTGCTGGATTCGGCCTGGCATGACCGGCCGGAGGGGGAGTTGAACGACCAACGACTGGCCCCGCTCGATGAACTCGACGGCAAACAACCGGCGCTGGTCTTCGTCCATCACCAGCCGATTGCCGTGGGTTCGCCATGGATCGACAAGTACCCGCTGGTCGAAAACGGCCGCCTGTGGCAAAGGTTGGACAACCGGATGGTCAAAGCCGTCGCCTTCGGCCACGTCCACCAGGTCTTTGAAGGGGAACATGACGGCATTGCCTGCCTGTCGGCGCCGTCGACAGTGGCCAACAGCCACCGCGACACGACGAAATTCACGCTCGATGAGATTGGTCCGGGCCTGCGCTGGTTCAAGCTGTGGCCGGACGGGCTCTGGGAGTCAGGCGTGCGTCACGCCTGAACGCCTGGCGACGGGAATTTGCCTTACATCTCCATCATCTCGAAGTCTTCCTTGCCGGCGCCGCAGTCCGGGCAGACCCAGTCCTCCGGCACATCTTCCCAGCGCGTGCCCGGCGGAATACCGTCGTCGGGCCAGCCTTCTTCCTCGTCATAGATCAGGCCACAGACGATGCACATCCACTGCTTGTACGGTTGCTCTTCGCTCACGGGTTAAGATTCCACGCAGATTTTGAAAACGGCCCGCTATTCTAAATGAACACCAAGCGCGATTTTCTCAAGCCCGGACTCTATGCCCTGACCCCCGCCGACTGGTCCCCGGCACAACTGCTGCCCGCGGTGGAAGCCGCCCTGGCCGGAGGCGTGCGCTTGCTGCAATATCGCGCCAAGCCCGGCCCCGACCCGGACGTGGCGCGCGAGTTGCTCAAGCTCTGCAGCAAGGCCGGTGCGGCACTGATCGTCAACGACGACACTGAACTGGCCGCCATCGTCAACGCCCACGGCGTGCACCTGGGCCGCGACGATGGCGATCCGAAAAAAGCCCGGGAACTGCTGGGCGATGAAGCCATCATCGGCGTAAGCTGCTACGACGATCTCGACCGCGCCCGCCACCTGGCCGAAAGCGGCCCGGACTACCTCGCCTTCGGCAGCCTGTTCGCCTCACCAACCAAGCCCGATGCCGTAAACTGTCCGCCCGATGTCATTACCAGCGCCCGCGAACTCGGTTTGCCGGTGACCGCCATCGGCGGCATCACGCTGGACAATGCCCGCATCGCCATCGATGCCGGTGCCGACTTGCTGGCAGTGATCACCGACCTGTTCGACGCCGAAGACATCGAACAACGCGCCAGACAATACCAGGAGCTTTTTTCATCATGACCCGATCCCACGACCTGTTCGAACGCGCTTGTGCCCGCATGCCCGGCGGCGTCAACTCGCCGGTGCGCGCCTTTGCCGCCGTCGGCGGTGAACCGGTGTTCTTCGACCATGCCGAGGGCGCCCACCTGTTCGATGTCGACGGCCAGCGCTACATCGACTACGTCGGCTCCTGGGGCCCGATGATCTGCGGTCACGCTCATCCCTACATTGTCGAAGCCGTACAAAAGGCCGCTGCCAAGGGTTTGAGCTTCGGCGCGCCCGCCCCCGGCGAAGTCACCATGGCCGAGATGATGTGCGACCTGATTCCCTCGCTGGAACGCGTGCGCATGGTCAACTCCGGCACCGAGGCGACCATGAGTGCCATCCGCGTGGCGCGCGCGGCGACCCAGCGCGATCGCATCCTCAAGTTCGAGGGCAACTACCACGGTCACGGCGACTCCTTCCTGGTCAAGGCCGGCAGCGGCGCCCAGACCCTGGGCGTGCCGACCTCGCCGGGCGTGCCCGAGGCCCTGGCCGAACTGACCCTCAACGCCACCTTCAACGACCTCGACAGCGTGCGCGAGCTGTTCGAGCAACACCCCGACGAAATCGCCTGCATCATCGTCGAGCCGATCGCCGGCAACATGAACTGCGTACTGCCCCAAGACGGATTCCTGCAGGGCCTGCGCGAGATCTGCGACGAGCATGGTGCCGTGCTGATCTTTGATGAGGTGATGACCGGATTCCGCGTCGGCCCCACCGGCGCCCAGGGCCTGTACAACGTGATCCCCGACCTCACCACCTTTGGCAAGGTCATCGGCGCCGGTATGCCGGTGGGTGCCTTCGGCGGCAAGCACGAATACATGAAACTGGTCGCCCCCGAAGGCCCGGTCTACCAGGCCGGCACGCTATCGGGCAATCCCGTGGCCATGGCCGCCGGCATCGCCAACCTGGAACTGCTGCGCGCGCCGGATTTCTACGACCACCTCGCCAGCCATACCCGCCACCTGGCCGACGGACTCCAGAAAGCCGCCGACAGCGCCGGGGTAGCGATGGCCACTGTTGCCGTCGGCGGCATGTTCGGCTTTTTCTTCACCGCCGAAGACGAAGTCAGCAACTTCGAGCAGGCCGCCGCCTGCAACATCGAGCAATTCAAGACCTTCTTTACCGCCATGCTTGCCGAAGGCATGTACTTCGCCCCGTCGGCCTTCGAGGCCGGCTTCGTCTCCAGCGCCCATACCGAGTCCGATATCCGCGAAACCGTCAATCGCGCCCGCCATGTGCTGGAGAAAATGGTTGCCGATGGTGTAGGCTGACGGCGGGGCGCTTCACGGTTGTGCACGGCCACGGCGGTAGCGTGCCAGAAACCTTCGCAAAACTACTGCGCGCGCGCCTGACGGTGTCCGGCGGTACTCGAAATCCTTAAGCACCACCATGTGCACGCGCGACGACTCCCTGCCGGTGCTTCTCGCACTTCGTGCAAACCGCACCGGCCGTTCCGTCTGCGCTCCGGTTTCTGCGTTCCGGCGAACACCGTCAGTCACCCGCTCGCTACGTTTTGCAAAGGTTTCTGCATACAACAAGCTCCATTGATTGACTGCTATCAGCGATCCAGCGGACTGCGAGCGCCCAGCGCGCCGCGATTGATCACGTGGGTATAGATCATGGTGGTGCGCACATCCGCATGCCCCAGCAACTGTTGCACCGTGCGGATATCCGACCCCGACTCCAGCAGGTGCGTGGCGAAACTGTGACGAAAGGCATGGCAGGTGACCGGCTTGCGAATGTCACACTCGCGCGCCGCGCGCTTCACCGCCTTCTGAATCGACGAATCGAACAGATGATGACGCCCCAGCTGCCCCGAGCGTGGATCACGCGCCAGGCGACGCGACGGAAACACAAACTGCCAACCCGGCTCAAAGCGGGCATTTGGATACTTGCGATCCAGCGCATGCGGAAGAATCGCGCCACCACGTCCGAGCTTGCGGTCGAGGGCCAGCAGTTCCAGTGACTGCGCGACCTGCTGCTTCATTCCGTCGAGGCAGGAATCGGCCAGCACCGTCACCCGATCCTTGGCCCCCTTGCCATCCCGAACGATCACCTCGCGACGATTGAAATCGACATCCTTGATGCGCAGACGAAGCGCCTCGGACAAGCGCAGCCCGGATCCATAGAGCAGCTTGACCACCAGATCCTGCGGCGCGGGCAGGCGCGCCATGATCAGCCGAACCTCGTCGCGCTCAAGCACCACCGGCATGCGCGCTGGGCGCTTGGCCCGCACCACATCGTCCAGCCACGGTAGCTCGATCTCCAGCACCTCCCGGTAAAGAAAGAGAATCGCTGACAACGCCAGGTTCTGCGTCGAAGCCGCCACATGCCGGTCCACCGCAAGGTGTGTCAGAAAAGCCTCGACCTGCGGTTTGCCCATGTCCTCCGGATGCTTCTTGCCATGAAAGAGAATGAACCGCCGCACCCAGTGCACATAACTTTCCTCGGTACGGATACTGTAATGCCGGCTGCGAATCGCATCACGCATCCGATCCAGTAACTTTCGTGCCATCGTCAAACCAACTCATTTAACCGATGCCCATTGAAGCCAAAGCCCCCCTGCCGGAAAATCGGAAACTCCCATCCAAACCCGTAGGAAATTTGCGCACTATGACGCAAGAAGTCATACTCCAGACCCATGGGACGAAACATAACTCATGGAAATGACGAGAAAATCCAAAGCAAAACACAACCAAGCGGCGCTATAAGGAATTTTTACTCCCCAAATCGCCGCCCCAACCTAAATCCACCTAGTTATTAGTTAGACATCAGTACCAAAGTAGGAGAAACGCCATGAGAACAACCATGAATATTGCAACATTTCTAATCATTTCGCTGGTTGCTTTCCCCAGTAATGCCTGTGACGTAGATACTGGCGAACGGCAGCAGCACGTGTTTCTGTCTTGGAACGGGCAGCAGATCACTGA
>SKXY01000151.1 GCA_007128175.1 Wenzhouxiangella sp.
ACAACATCATCACCATCTGGCGGCCTTCCATGCGTGGATGCTGCTCCACGACCACTTCTTCGGCCATGTCGTTCTCGACCCGCTTGAGCAGGTCGCGACCCAGATCCTGGTGGGCCATTTCACGGCCCCGGAAGCGCAGGGTCACTTTGACCTTGTTGCCTTCCTCGATAAATCGGCGCAGATTGCGCATCTTGACATCATAGTCGTGCGCGTCAGTATTCGGTCGGAACTTGACTTCCTTGATCTGAATCTGCTTCTGCTTCTTGCGCGCCGCCTGCGTCTTTTTGGACTGCTCGAAGCGAAACTTGCCCCAGTCCATGATGCGGCAGACGGGTGGGTCTGCCTGCGGTGCAATCTCGACCAGGTCGAGACCCTCCGACTCGGCCTGCGTCAATGCATCCCTGATCCCCATGACCCCGACTTGTTCGCCATCCGAACCCACCACGCGCACCTTGGGTGCGTTGATGTCTTCGTTGCGACGGGTCTGTTTATCCGTTGCGATGTGTGCTGCTCCTTCGAATACTCAATACAACTTTCAATTATCCGCGATCGGGCCGCGCTGCGCCACCTCTTTCGAGAGACGCTCAACGAGCCCGTCGACGCTCATGGTGCCAAGATCGGTTCCGTCTCTCAGGCGCACGGCGATTTCGCGGTTTTCGACTTCGCGATCACCGACCACCAGAAGATAAGGGATCTTCTCGAGCGTGCGGGCGCGAATTTTATAGCCGATCTTCTCGTTACGCAAGTCCGTCTCGACCCTAAACCCATGATTCTCAAGCTGGCCGGCCACCTCGCACACGTAATCGGCCTGGGCGTCGGTGATATTCATCACCACCGCCTGCACGGGCGTCAACCACAATGGCAGGTTGCCCTCGTAGTGCTCGAGCAGGACGCCGATAAAGCGCTCGATCGAGCCGAGAATGGCACGGTGCAGCATCACGGGCACACGCTTTTCACCATCTTCGTCGATGTAAGCGGCGCCGAGCCTGCCCGGCATGGAGAAATCGACTTGCATGGTGCCGCACTGCCACACCCGACCGATGCAGTCGGTCAGCGAAAACTCGATCTTGGGCCCGTAGAACGCGCCCTCGCCCGGCTGCAACTCATATTCGATACCGGCTGCTTCCAGCGCCTCGGCAAGTGCCGTCTCGGCCTTGTCCCAGACCTCGTCGGAGCCGACACGTTTCTCCGGTCGGGTTGACAGCTTGACGAGGATGTCGGTGAAGCCGAAATCGTTGTAGACATCGAACACCAGCTCGTTGAAGGCCAGAACCTCGTCGCGGATCTGGTCCTCGGTGCAGAAAATGTGGGCGTCGTCCTGGACGAAGTTGCGCACCCGCATCAACCCGTGCAGCGCGCCGGACGGCTCGTTGCGGTGACAGGAACCGAACTCGGCCATGCGCAGCGGCAGATCGCGATAGCTTTTCAGGCCCTGGTTGAACACCTGCACGTGGCACGGGCAGTTCATCGGTTTGATCGCATAGACGCGGTCTTCCGACGAGGTGATGAACATGTCGTCACCGAAATTCTCCCAGTGCCCCGACTTTTCCCAAAGGCTGCGATCGACGATCGAGGGGGTGTGAATCTCCTCGTAACCGGATTTGCGCAGGCGCTCGCGCACGTATTCCTGCACGGCCAGATAGATGCGCCAGCCGCGGTCATGCCAGAACACCATGCCCGGCGCCTCGGCCTGGGTATGGAACAGATTCAGGCGCGCACCGAGCTTGCGGTGGTCACGCTTCTCGGCCTCTTCCAGGCGCTTGAGATGCTGCTTGAGTTGCTTCTTGTCCGGCCAGGCCGTGCCGTAGATGCGCTGCAGCATCTCGTTGTCGGAATCACCGCGCCAGTAGGCGCCGGCCAGCTTGGTCAGCTTGAACGCGCCGAGCTTGCCGGTCGACGGCACGTGCGGCCCCCGGCACAGGTCGATGAAATCACCCTGGCTGTAGAGTGAAATCTGTTCGTTGGCCGGAATGTCGGCGATGATCTTCGCCTTGTATTCCTCGCCCTGTTCGTGGAAGAACTCGACGGCCTCGTCGCGATCCATGACCTTGCGCGACACGGCAATGTCCTCGGCCACGATCTTCGCCATTTCCTTTTCGATCTTCTCGAGATCTTCGGGGCGAAATGGCTCCTCGCGGGCAAAGTCGTAATAAAAGCCGTGCTCGACCACCGGACCGATCGTGACCTGGGTCTCGGGGAAAAGCCGCTTGACCGCTTGCGCCATCAAGTGCGCGGTGGAGTGGCGAATAATCTCCACCCCCTCCTCGTCGCGCCCGGTAATGATGCGCAAATCGGCATCGCCGTCGATGCGATAACTGGTATCCACCAGCCGACCGTCGACTTCTCCGGCAAGCGCGGCTTTCGCCAGCCCCGGACCGATCGACTCGGCCACCTCATGTACCGTCACCGGGGACTCGAAATCCTTCCGGCTACCGTCTGGAAGAGTAATTTGCACCATAACCCCCTATTTTAGCGTCACCGGACGTTGAGGGGGCGATTAAATCTAGGTTTCAGGTTTCAGCTTTCAGGTTTCAGGATGAACCAAGCCGTGCCAGTACCGCTAATGGCGCTGATTTTAGGGACGGGATACAACAGCAGAGGACAGGGATCGAATACGTTCCAGCCTTCTTGGGTGCGTCGAGTGCGGTGACGTCCCGGGTTCAGCGAAGGGCTGCAACTGTGCCTTGGGGGAAATAACCAAATTGAAGAGTCGAATTTTTCCCAGCGCTTTCTGAGTGCGTCGATTTCGGTGGCGGACGCAGCGCAGGAACCGGAGCGCAGGCGAGAGCGATGGGGCGGCTTGCCCGCCCGCAGGGCAAGAAGCCCCTGAGCGAAGCCGTCGCGCGTGTACCTGGATGGTACATGAGGATTCCGAGCAGCGCCCGACGCCGAAAGCGGCGTGCTCAGGAAGTGCTGGGGGAAATTCGATGGTGGGCGATGCTGGATTTGAACCAGCGACCTCTGCCATGTCAAGACAGCGCTCTAACCAACTGAGCTAATCGCCCTTCACGAAAGCGCGAAATCATAGCAGAACTATCCAGACCCGACAAGCACCGGCTTGAGGTTTTCAACAGGCAACTCGACGCGACCCGCCGGAGACGTTCCGGCCCTGCTTTCCCGGCCCCAGACTGGCGTCGTCATCTGCCAAATACAGGCCGCAGTCAGGCAGGACCAATGCACCAACAAGCACATTGAATTGGCGCCGTACTGTCTCATTCACGAGATTGAATGAGACACTTGTCACACTTTCGCCACTTTTATTGACCTGTGTCACGCCAAGTGCTAAAAGCTGAAGCACTCTCCACCATCAACGTCCCAGGGGGACTTAAGGAGCCTTCGATGAAACCCAGACGTCCGCACTTCGGACTGCTACTTGCCACGGTAGCGTCCGTTTCACTCATTGTTTCAACCCAGGGCGGTGCACAGCCCGACCGGCTGGAAAACCGCCCCCTGCCCTTGTCATTATCATCCCTCAGGCTGGATACGCCGCTCCAGCTTGAGGGTCTGCACCAGAACGCGCTGCACGCCAGCCTGAACGAGGCCACTGGCGAACACCAGGTCATCATCCGGCTGTCGGCCGAATCGTCATCCGAAGCCTTCAGGCGCGGCGCCGATACCGCGCAGGCCAGACAGGCAGCCCGGGGACAGCAATCGGCCTTTCTCGATTCGGTGCTGGCCCTCGATCCCAACGCGAAAGTGATCGCCCGGGTACAGGCCGTGCTCAACGCGGTGTTTGTCGAGGTGGATGCCGCCATTCTCCCGATCCTGGCCGAGGATTCACGCGTGATCCGCATCGCACCGGTCGCTGACTATGAACTGGACCTGTCGGAGACCGTCCCCTGGATCGGCGGCGCTGCCGTTCAGGCCGAGGATTTCGACGGCAGCGGCATCAAAGTGGCCGTGCTCGACAGCGGCGTCGATTACACCCATGCCCGCTTCGGCGGTCCCGGCACGGTCGAGTTCTACCAGCAGTGCTATGGCGTCTCGCCGTTCGACCCGGGCTGGAGCCTGAACGAACCGCACAATCTCGCACCGGTTGGGGAATGCGCCGATTACATCGGCCCCCATGCCCCCAGCGTCAAGAACGGTTACGACTTTGTAGGCGAGCTGTGGCCCTCCGCCCCCCTCTTTCCGAACCCCAACCCGATCGACCTGGGCGGACACGGCACCAGCGTCGCGGCCATCATCGGCGGCGACAACGGCGTCGCCCCGGGCGTTGACCTCTACGCGGTCAAGGTCTGTTCGGCGATTTCCGGCAGCTGTTCGGGTATCGCCCTGATCCAGGGCATGGAGTTCGCCATCGACCCGGACG
>SKXY01000130.1 GCA_007128175.1 Wenzhouxiangella sp.
GGCTCATGACCGGCGAGTTGAGCACCACGCGGTCGGCCAGGTCGGGGCCGGGCGTGAACACATTGCCCTTGCGGCCGATGCCGGTTTCCAGCGACATCACGATCTTCTCCCGCAGGCTGTCTATGGGCGGGTTGGTGACCTGGGCGAATTGCTGGCGGAAGCAGTCGTAAGGCGAGCGGACCTTGGTCGACAGCACCGGCATGGGCGTGTCGTCGCCCATGGAACCGACGGCCTCGGCCTGGGTTCGGGCCAGCACCTGGACGACCTCGCGGCGCTCTTCGCGCGAGAGGTTGAACATCTTCTGGTAGGTGGCCAGGGTGTCGGCGTCGAACGGTTCGGCTGCCATGTGCACGTCGATCAGTTCGGAGTCGAGATACTTGACGCCGGATTTCAGCCAGTCCTGCCAGGGGTGGAGGTTCTTTAGCTGGTCGTCGACGGCCCGGTGGTCGAGCAACTCGCCCGATTCGATGTCGGCGACCAGCAATTGGCCTGGTCCGAGGCGGCCGCGTGCCTTGACTTCGTCGGTGGCCAGGTCGACCACGCCGGTCTCGGAAGCCACGATCAGCCGGCGGTTGTTGGTCAGGGTCCAGCGTGCCGGTCTCAGGCCGTTGCGATCGAGCGCGCAGACGGCGAAGCGTCCGTCGCACATCACCAGCCCGGCCGGACCGTCCCAGCCTTCCTGGTGAAAGGTGAAGAACTCGTAGAAGGCGCGCAGGTCGGCGTCGAGGTTGTCGGCCGTCTGCCAGGCCGGCGGCATGAGAATGCGGACCGCCTGGGGCAGCGGCATGCCGCCGGTGACCAGCAGCTCGACCATGTTGTCGAGCGAGCTGGAGTCGGAGCCGTGCATGGCGACCGGCTCGGTCAGGTCGCCCATCTCTTCAAGCAGGGGCGAGGCCAGCAGCTTGCGCCGGGCGCGGGTCCAGTTGCGGTTGCCGCGAATGGTGTTGATCTCACCGTTGTGCGCCAGCATGCGGAAGGGTTGGGCCAGTTCCCAGCGCGGCAGGGTGTTGGTGGAAAATCGCTGATGAAACACCACGGCCGAAGTGGTCAACCCCTCATCGGCCAGGTCGGGGTAGAACTGCGCCAGGTACTCGGGCATGACCATGCCCTTGTAGGCCACGGTTTCAGCCGAAAGGCTGGCGACGTAAAAACCGGCATCGGGGCCGATCTCGGCCTCGCACCGGCGCCGCGCCATGAACAGGCTACGACCGAGATCGCCGCGTGAGAGTGCCGTCGGCGTGTTGACGAACACTTGCTCGATGCAGGGCAGGGTGTCGGCGGCCTTCTTGCCCAGCGCTTTCGGATCGGTCGGTACTTTGCGCCAGCCGGCGATTTCCAGCTGCTGATCGCGAATACTGCGTTCGAGGGCAGCGCGTTGTTCCTCTATGCGATCGGCGGACAGAAACACCATGCCCACGGCGAAACGATCGCTGAGTTCAATGCCGGCTTCGGTGGCAACATTGCGCATGAAGGTTTCCGGCATGCGCACAAGGATGCCGCAACCATCGCCGGTCTTGCCGTCGGGGGCGACCGCGCCGCGGTGGGTCAGCCGGGTCAATGCCGCCAGGGCATCGGCGAGAATCCGGTGCTCGGCCTGGTTGTCCAGACTGGCAATCAGGCCGAAGCCACAGGAATCTCTCTCAAAATCAGTGCGATGAAGTGTGTTCAAGGGTTTGCTGCCGCCTGCCGTTCTTGACGGCATACTGATGCGTATCTACTAGGATACCGAAATAGACCCCTCACGAGCGCAAATGATCCACGACATTTCCTTGATAGTGGATGCCTGCGGCCCGACAATGATGTATTGAAACCACCCAATCGAAGTTGATCCGATACCGATTATGAGCCTTGAACCCGCCGTCCGCGAACGAATCGAACAGCAGATCGCCTCCCATCGCTACGTCCTCTACATGAAGGGCAGCCCGAAAATGCCGCAGTGCGGGTTCTCCGCGCGAGTGGCCGGCATGCTCGACCAATTGCTCGAGGGCGACTACGCCGCCTACAACGTGCTCGAGGACGAGTCCATCCGAGAGGGCATCAAGGTGTTCGGCAACTGGCCGACCATCCCGCAGCTCTATGTCGACGGCGAGCTGGTCGGCGGTTGCGACATCATCACCGAGATGTTCAATTCCGGTGAACTGCACGAAACATTCGGCCTGGACAAGCCCGATCGCACCCCGCCGGAAATCGAGATCACCGACAAGGCCGCGGAAAAAATCCGCGAGTTCCTCGACGCCTACCCGGGCAATCACCTGCACTTCTCCATCGATTCGGGCTGGGATGCCCAGTTCCAGGTGGGGCCGAAGCAGGGCCACGAGATCGAGACCGAGGCGGCCGGCATCACCGTGCTGATGGACCTGGCCTCGGCTCAGCGGGCAAAGGGTGCGAGGATCGACTGGGTCGAAAGCGTGCAGGGTGAAGGTCTCAAGCTCGATCTGCCCGGGGCCCCGGCGCCGGTCAAGCAGATGAGCCCGGCCGAATTGCAGGAGCGTCTCAATGCCGGCGAGAGATTGCTGGTCATCGATACTCGCTCGGAAGGTAATCGGACCGACAGGCCATTGGAATTCGCCCGTCCGCTCGACGCCGATCTTATGGCCGAGTTGAAGGGCGGTGACCCCAACCTCCCGCTGGTATTCGTATGTGATGTCGGCGTGACCAGCCAGCAATACGCCGAGCATTACCGCAAGCAGGGCTACACCCAGGTGTACAACCTCGAGGGTGGCGCAGCGGCCATCCTCGGCTGAATTCGGCTTCGTGGCAACTCTCAGGCAATGCAGAACGCTGTGGCTGCTGGTGCTGTCGGCCATGTTGCTGGCGGGTTGCGGTGGCGATGGGGTCGACACGGGTTCACCGCCGGCCGACAAGGCTGCAGACGAACTGATCGAGCTGGCCGACCCCCTGGTGGGTCGATGGAGCGGCGATCTGGACGGCATGGTCGAGCGCCGACAGATCCGGGTGCTGGTGCCCTACAGCCGCACCTTTTATTTTCTCGATGAGCGCGGCAGCCAGCGTGGTCTGGCCTACGAGTTCATGGAGGCGTTCGAGGACTTCCTGAATGAACAACTGGGCCGTGGACACCAGCGCGTCAACGTCATCTTCGTGCCGGTCACCCGCGATCGCCTGATTCCCTGGTTGCGCTCGGGTCGCGGCGATGTGATCGCCGCCAATCTGACCGTCACGCCCACGCGCCAGCGCCAGGTACTGTTTACCGAGCCTTGGTCACGGGGCATCGACGAGGTGCTGGTTTCCGGTCCGTCGGCCGAGCCGGCGGAAACCATTGACGATCTCGCGGGACGCACCGTCTACGTGCGTCCGCACAGCAGCTACTACGAAAGCCTCGAGCGGCTCAATCGCAGCTTCTCGCAGCAGGGCTTGGCGCGCATTCGGCTGGAGTCGGCGCCCGGCCACTTCGAGACCGGAGATGTGCTGGAAATGGTAGCCGCCGGGATCATCGACCACGCGATCGCCGACGATTACCTGGCCCGACTGTGGAATCAGGCCCTGCCCGACCTGGAGGTGCACGATGACATCGTGCTGCGCGAGGGCGGCGAGATGGCTTTCGCCGTGCATCCGGACAGCATGCAACTCAAGACGATGCTCGACGAGTTCCTTGTCACCCACCGCGCCGGTACCCTGTTTGGCAATGTCACTTTTCGGCGCTACCTGGAGAACACACGCTGGGTGCTGGAAGACGGGCGCGACCAGGCCGTGGCTCGTTTTGCCGGCATGGCCGAACTGTTCCGAGAGTATGGTCGCGAATACGACCTGGACTGGCTGATGCTGATTGCCCAGGCCTACCAGGAGTCCCGGCTCGATCAGTCGGCACGCTCTCCGGCCGGCGCCATCGGCGTGATGCAGCTTCTGCCGACCACCGGGGCGGAAATGGGGGTGGGCGACATCACCGAACTGGAGAACAATATCCACGCTGGCGCACGCTATGTGCGCTGGATGATCGACCGCTACTACGCCGACGAACCCATGGATGGAGACAATCGGCTGCTTTTCGCACTGGCCTCCTACAATGCCGGACCGCGGCGCGTTCGTGAAATGCGCCGCGAAGCCGAACGCATCGGCCTCGATCCCAACGAATGGTTTGATAATGTCGAAACCATCGCCGCACAGGTCATCGGCCGCGAGACCGTCCAGTATGTCTCCAATATCTACAAGTACTACATCGCCTTCCGGTTGATCAGTCAGCAGCGCGGTGAGCAATTGTGACGCCTAGTCTGCCACTTCTTCTGACCCGGCGGTCTATTTTTGGGTTCAAGGCCTGAGAGTTCGTGAATTGCCAGATTACTAATGCGGTCACTAA
>SKXY01000148.1 GCA_007128175.1 Wenzhouxiangella sp.
ATTGTTCTGCCTGTTCATTCCGTTTGCAGCCCAGGCCGAAGATATCGAGCTTCGCCCGAGCTCGGGAGCCGGTGTGGTGGTGACCGATGCCGCCGGCAACAACATTCATCTCGTGATTCTTTCGTTGGCGGTGGCTCAAGCCTCGAAGCCAGCGGCCGGGAGTCTGCCACGCTACACGACAACAGCTTTGTCTGGTCAGCCGTGGGCGAGGAGCGTGCCGTCTCCACCACGGCGCCGGGGCAGTTCGTGATCGGTGCTTCCGGCGCGGTGCGCTTCGTGACCGACGCTGGGCGCGGCATGGGCGTGGAGTTGGCACCGGGGGCCGGATCCTGGACGGCGGTCAGCGATCGCAATGCCAAGACCGCCATTGAACTGGCTGATGGTGGCAGCGTACTGGACAAGGTCCGCCAACTGCCAATCAGCGAATACAGCTACAAAAGCCAGGACGAGGCCATTCGCCACATCGGTCCGATGGCCCAGGACTTCCACCCGCTGTTCGGGCTCGGTGAGAGCGAGCTGCGCTTTAGCGCGATGAACCTGGCCGGGATCGCCCTGGCCGCCATCCAGGGGCTGGATGCTGAAAGCCGCGCACGGGTTGGTCGAGACCAGGGCCGAATTGATGCCCTGGAAGCCGAGAACAAGGAGCTGGCCCGGCGAAACGCCGAACTTGAACAGCGTCTGGCAAGGCTGGAGGCCATTGTGTTTGACGATGCGGCTGATGCTGAGGTGGCACGATGACGCGCCGGACACGCATCCTCGCTTTCGATAATCGCGAGGTCTTGGTTTCAGTGGCCGGCCGGAAATGCTGCGAGACAGCGGCGACCGCCCACTATTGCCGAACTGAACTTGACCGGAGCCCCGGTGAGTTCATTGCTCGTCGATGTCGCCTTCGCGCAACCGCTCGCGCCGCTCCATTTCTTCTGCGCGCGCTGCATCGATGATATCCATGAGCTCGGTCAGGTGGACATCTTCACGGGTGGGTTCGTAGCGGCCGGTCAGGCGGGTGTTGGCCTGCAGCCGGCCGCCGGCATACAGCGCCCACATCTCCTTGCCATAGTCCGTGTCGAGTAATTCGGGTTCAAATCGGCCGAGACAACGTCGCAGGCGGTCGACATCGCGCACCAGCAACATGGCGGCCGACTGATTGGCCGCGGCATTGACCGCCTGAGGCAGATCGATGATGACCGGGCCATGCTCATCGATGAGGATGTTGAACTCCGACAGGTCACCATGGATCAGTCCGGCCGAGAGCATGCGTACCACTTCGCCGACCAGTCGCTCGTGATACTCGCGGGCGGTGGCTGCGTCCAGTATCAGTCCGTCGAGTCGCGGCGCGACCCGGCCCTCGGCGTCGGTGATCAGTTCCATCAGCAAGACCCCGTCAACGAACGCCATCGGCCGAGGGACTCTCACGCCGGCTGCCGAGAGGGTATACAAGGCATCGACCTCGGCGTTGATCCAGCTCTTCTCGTGCTCCTTGCGGCCATAGCGGGTGCGCCGGGCCATGGCCCGGTCGCGCCGGCTGTTGCGTCCCTTGCGGCCTTCCTGGTAGATCGCCGCCTGTCTGAAGGATCGCTGGTTGGCTTCCTTGAACACTTTGGCGCAACGCCGCGCGTCCCCGCAGCGGACCACGAAGACATCCGCCTCCTTGCCGCTCTTGACCTGGCCGAGTACCTCGTCGATCAGGCCTTCAGCTGCCAGCGGGCGCAGGCGTGAGGGGATCTTCATGCTGCCGAACGATCAGTTCGAATACTCAAAGCGCGTAACGCAATACCGCGGCCAGCGATCCGCCCCCGGGGATATCGGTCTTGCGTTCACCAATCACCTTGCCGCCCATGGCGAGAGTGCGTCCGGCGATCTCGTCGACGATGCCGTAGGAGTCGGCACCTGCCGGATCGGAGAAAGTCACCTCGCCGGTTTGCTCATCGATCATGCCGTTGACAACTTCGTCGATATCCACGATCAGCGTGTCGACAGCACCGAAGGTTGCGGCGCGAGCTGCCGTTGCAATGTCGGTGGTTGCCCGTCCCTCGTTCTCACGTTCGCGATAAAGCGACTTGAACTCTTCGATGGATGATTCATGTCGCTGGTCGAGGATCGGACGGGCAGCGGCGGCCAGTTCGTGCTCGGGGACACGCACCGGACTGGTCTCGATCATCTGTGAGGCAAGTTCCGGATAGGTATTGACCGAGCGGTAGATCGATTTGAGCGGCTCGGTTGCTGCCAGAATCAGCGGTTCGTGACGACCGGACAACATCGGGCGCAGGGCCGCGTCGACCATGCGACAGAACTTGCGCAGATAGACTTTCTGGCCTTCGCTGCCGTGCTGGCGCCCGGAAGAGTGCGAACGGGTATTGACGGTCGCCGTACCCACTGCCGAAGCGGCATCCCTGGGCATGTTGGCTACCTTGATCTCTGCGGGCGGCATATCGCTGAACACCTCGATCACGCGCACTTCGTTCTCGGCCAGCGCCAGAACAAAGGCATGCTGCTCTACGCTCACGGCACGTATCAGCGGCTTGAGGTGAAAGCGGTCGGCCACCTGCACCATGTTCTTGAGCTTGTTCGGCAGGCGATAGCTGCGGTGAGAATCCGGCGTGGCGAAAACGGCCAGGCTGTTGGCCTGGTACTTCCAGAAGTCCTCGTCTTCGGAGACTTCTTCAAGCTGCTCGACAATTGCCCAGCGCTCGCGCTTGTCGATTCCGGCCTTCTCGAGCTGGGTGTCGGCTTCCTTGATCAGGTTCGACAGTGCAATTCCGGCCTCGCCGATACGCTGGGTCTGTGGCGTGGTTTCCAGGTAGATGGAGACGCTGGCGCGGTTGCGTTGGGCCACCAGGGTCTGGATTTCAGGCAGGGTCGGAATATCGACGTGCAGCATGCTGTGTCCTTTGATTCGGCAGTGGAGGGCTCGTGTTCCTGCATTGTACGCTTTGACGAGTCACAGCAGTGCCGCCTGCCGTTGGTGACCGCCACTCACCGGCTACTCAGCCACCAGCAGCCGGAGGCCATGACCAGATTGAACCCGGTGCGGATGGTCTGGCCCGGCCGCTCCGCACCATATTGATCCATCCACAGCCTGGTCGGGTATGCCATGCCCTCGAGTTCGAGTGACTCCATTTCAATGGTGGCCAGGCGCCGACTACTGATCACCTGGAGTTCCGACATCAGCATGTCGGCAGTTTCAGTGGTTGCATCCATCCAGTGGTAGAGCCCGGCGAGTTGATTGATATCTCCGGTTTCCAGCGCGGCGCGGACCCGCGTCTGGAGTGTTTCGATCCGACGAGAGCAGTCGTATCGCACGGACTTCGATTCAAGTGTCGTTGCAACTTCGGTTTTCGGCTTGTGATCATCGATACCCAGTGCGCTGCAGGTGCGGTCGGAGAAGACCGGTACCTCGTTGTCGCCGACACAACGGTAGATGCCGGTGCTACCGTAAGCGGCTCCATGACCTGACATGACGAGCCAGGCGAACAGCAACAGACCGAGTTGGGTGCGAGTCATTTCTGATGGATTCAATCTCTGGTGTAAGCAGTTGCGTCCTTTATCTGTTGGCGATCCAGGTTTGTGATGATGGACTTGCGATCCTCGGAGAACTCGAACTGATTCCACGGCACGGTCACTTCCCTGGTGAAGAATCCCAGAAAGCCGCCGTGCTCGATGATGGCTGAATCGATTTGTCCGTCTTCATCCATGATCAACCCCGAGACCTTGCCTACGTCACTGTGGCTGTTGCGGTTGATGACCTTCTGGCCGATCAGGTCGTCTGCACGAATCTGACCGGGTGCCATTGAAAGAGCTGCATCGTCGGTCCTGTAGCTCTCATCTCGCCTGCGCTCGGCGTCCTGACGTTGCTCTGCATCCTGGCGTTGGCCGGTTTCCCGTCGGCGTTCTGCCTCCTGCCTGCGTTCGGCATCCTGGCGGTGCTCCATCTCACGTTGGCGCTCGGCGTCCTGCCTGCGCTCGTCATCCTGACGTTGCTCCATTTCACGGCTGTGCTCGGCATCCTTTTGCTTCTTGCTGTCCTGCCCGTGCAATTCCTCCTGATGGTTCTGTGCCAACAGCGTTTGCTGCTGCGCGGCGTCGTCGACCTGTGCCGACACGGTTGTGAGGGGAGCAAAAGCTGCCAATACGGCGGTCATTGCGATTGCGTGGTAGTTGATCATGAGGATCGCTCCAGAATGCGGAGCATCCAGCATGGGTCCTGCACGGGGCGGGGTCTGTTCGGTCGGGCACCGAAGGATGCCGGCTTCAGGCCGGTGAATACTGCCTGGAAAGAACCCCGTGGCAGGCATCGAACACGAGACCCGGCCA
>SKXY01000223.1 GCA_007128175.1 Wenzhouxiangella sp.
GGCACAGCAGCACGTCGGGCTGGATACCGATGGAACGAAGCTCCTTGACCGAGTGCTGGGTCGGCTTGGTCTTGATCTCGTTGGCCGCGCGCAGGTAGGGCACCAGGGTCAGATGCATGTACAGGGCCTGCTTGCCGTACTCGAATCCGAGCTGGCGGATGGCCTCGAGGAACGGCAGCGACTCGATGTCGCCGACCGTGCCGCCGATCTCGATCAGGGCCACGTCGTAGCCCTCGACGGCCTGGTTGACCGAATCCTTGATCTCGTCGGTGATGTGCGGAATGACCTGCACGGTCGAACCGAGGTAGTCGCCGCGGCGCTCCTTGGCGATGACGTTGGCGTAGATGCGCCCGGTGGTGAAATTGTTGCGCTGGGTCATGCGCGTGCGCACGTAGCGCTCGTAATGCCCCAGGTCGAGATCGGTCTCGGCACCGTCCTCAGTGACGAAAACCTCGCCATGCTGGAACGGGCTCATGGTGCCCGGATCAACGTTGATATAGGGGTCGAGCTTGAGCAGAGTGACCCTGAGGCCCCGGGCTTCGAGAATGGAGCCCAGCGATGCGGCCGCGATCCCCTTGCCGAGGGACGACACCACGCCGCCGGTAACGAAAATGAGAGAGGTCATGCCCGGATGTCCAAGTTCAATAAATCCGGGACAATATTCTACCCTACTAACGAGGTCGCCAATCGGCAGACATTCAGCTATCGATTGGCGACCTCGTTAGTGTTCCAGCCAGATCACACTGGCCATTCGGCCGGTGGTTCGATCGCGTCGGTACGAATAGAAGGTGTCGGACTCGCAGAAAGTGCAGCGACCGGCATCGTGGACACTCACGCCCCGCCGCGCCATTCTGGCGGCGGCTATCGACTTGAGGTCGGCCCGCCAGCGATCACCGTCGGGCCGGAAGGCGTCGGCAGCAGCCGGATCATCGGCCAGCATGGAATTGCGCACATCGTCGCCGACCTGGTAGCAGTCGCCGCAGATGGACGGCCCGATCCAGGCATGCAGCGCCTGGCCCGCCACCGGCAGGGTATCGACTGAGCGCTCCAGAATACCGGTGGCCAGACCGCGCCAGCCGGCATGAATGGCTGCCACGACGCCACCGACCTCGTCGGCCATCAAGACCGGCAGGCAATCGGCGGTCAGGACCACGGCCACCTGCCCGGGACGGTCGGTCCAGGCTCCATCGGCCGCCACGCCTTCATGCCAATCATCGAGGTGAATGATGTCGGTGCCGTGCACCTGGTTCAGCCATGCCGGGTCGTGTGGCATCCCGGCGCTCAGGCGTCGCCGATTCTGTTGCACGCGCGTGACTTCGTCTCCGCTGTTGATGCCCAGGTTGAGCGTGGCCCACGGCCCGTCACTGACCCCACCGCTCCTGGTGGTGGTGAAAGCCTGTACCCGGGCGGCAATGGGCCAGTCAGGTCGAATCGGCTTCATCAGTGGACCCCAGCAGATCGATCAGCGTCTGCATATCAGCCGGCAAGGGAGCCGTCGCACTGATCGGTTCACCGGAAACCGGGTGCTCGAAACCGATCGTGCAGGCATGCAGGGCCTGGCGACGAAAACCCTGCCAGGCAAGGCGCTGCGCCTCGTTCAGCCCGGCCGGCGCACCGCGTCGACCGTAAACCGGGTCACCGACGATGGGATGCTGGATATGGGCCATGTGGACACGGATCTGGTGGGTCCGACCGGTCTCGAGCTCGACATCGAGCAGGGTGCCGCCGGCCAGGCGCCGGGCTACCCGGTAGCGGGTGACCGCCCTGCGGCCGTCGTGACGCACCACCTGGCGTCGCCGATCGACCGGATGGCGACCGAGCGGCTGGTCGACCGAACCGCCGGCCACCATGTGGCCCCAGACCAGCGCCTGGTATCGACGCTTGATGGCGCGCTTTTTCAGCGCCGCGACCAGGTACTTGTGCGCTCCGGTCGTGCGGGCGACGACCAGGCAGCCGCTGGTGTCCTTGTCGAGCCGATGCACCAGTCCGGCGCGCGGCAGCGGCGCCAGGCCCTGATCGTAATGCAGCAAGGCATTGACCAGGGTGCCGTCGGCGTTGCCCGAGCCGGGATGAACGACCAGCCCGGCCGGCTTGTTGACGATGAAGAACTCCGCATCCTCCACCAGGATATCCAGCTCGATCTCCTGGGCGACGAGATCGGGAGCATGCGGCACCATATCGGCCGAAAGCGTCACCACCTCGCTGGCAGCCACGGCATGCCGCGGCTTGACCAACTGTCCGTCCACGCGGATCTCGCCGGACTTGATCCATCCGGCAAGGCGACTGCGTGAGAAATCGGCCCACGTCTCGGCCAGCACCTGGTCCAGGCGGCGCCCGGCCAGGTCAGGCTCAATTTGGATCCTGCGCTCGATTCGTTCGTTCATGTGCTCGATTTAACGCCCGCTTATCGATCCGACTGGCATGATTTGCGCCCACTCCGTCCCCGGTTCCCGTATCATTCGCACTATTATGCAGAATCGACTGACTGACAATCCCCCAATTCGCCTGCTCGTCCTTCTCCTCATGGTGGCCATGCTGGCCATATCGGGCTGCGCCCGCGACAAACGCGACGATGACCGCGGCCCCGAGGAACTCTACGAAGAGGCCCAGCGCTCGCTGCAGGGCCGCAACTACAGCCGGGCCATCGACCAGTACCGACGACTGACCACGCTCTACCCGTTCGGCCGCCATGCCGAACAGGCACAACTCGACATGGCCTATGCGTATTACCGGGACAGCCAGCCGGAACGGGCCCTCACCACGCTTGATCGCTTCATCCGCACCTACCCGACACACCCCAACGTGGACTATGCCTGGTACCTCAAGGGACTGGTGCATTACGATGAAACCATGGGCTTCCTGCGCCGGATGTTCCCCGGACAGGTGGTCGACCGCGACCAGACCAGCGCGCGGGAAGCCTTCATGGACTTTCAGGAGTTGATTCGGCGCCACCCGCAAAGCCGTTACGTGGCCGACGCGCGCCAGCGCATGGTGTTCCTGCGCAACGTACTGGCCGAGCACGAAATCGTGGTCGGTGAATACTATTTTCGACGCGGTGCCTACATTGCGGCCATCAATCGGGCCCGTTACGTAATCGAGAACTACCCCCAGGCACCGGCCAACATCAATGCCCTGGACCTGAAGGCACGGGCGTACACACGACTGGATCTGCCGGAACTGGCCGATGATACCCGTCAGGTCCTGCGCCACAACTACGGCGATGTCGATATCGACAAGGAACACGAAAGCATGTGGCGCCGTCTCTGGCCATTCGACTGAGCCGATGTGAAGGCAGGGGGAGCAGTGGCGGACAACCCGATTCCCTTCAGTCGCCGGGCTGACGACTTCGTCACCCGCGTCGAACAGGCGCTGGGCCAGCACCTTGGCGAACCCGGGCAGCATCCCAGCCGCCTGCACGAAGCGCTGCACTATGCCGTATTCAACGGCGGCAAGCGCCTTCGCCCCCTGCTTGTCTACGCCACCGGTGAGGCGTTGAGCATCCCGCCCGATCGGCTCGATGCCCCGGCCTGCGCGGTTGAACTCATTCACTGCTACTCGCTGGTCCACGATGACCTGCCGGCGATGGACGATGATGATCTCAGGCGTGGTCGCCCGACCCTGCATCTGGCCTACGACGAGGCACTGGCCATACTCGCGGGCGACGCCCTGCAGGCGCTGGCATTCGAAATACTCGGAAGTGACCCGACACTCGATCAGCCGCCCTCGGCACGCGCAGGCGTCATCGCCGAGCTGGCCAGCGCCTGCGGTGTCGACGGTATGGCCGGCGGTCAGGCACTGGACCTGGCCTACGAGGGCCGCCAGCCGGACATCGACGAACTGGAGACCATGTACCGTCAGAAGACCGGAGCACTGATTCGTGCAGCGGTGCTGATGCCTTGTTCCCTGAATACCGAACCTGACGAAATGACCTGCCGCGAACTGGCCACATTTGCCGACTGTATCGGCCTGGCTTTCCAGATCCGCGACGATGTCCTCGATGTCGAGGGCGAAACCGCGACCATTGGCAAGACGCAAGGCGCCGACCAGGCACGCAACAAGGCAACCTGGCCTTCCCTGATCGGCGTCGAAGCATCCAACCGGCGTGTCGATGAGCTGGCCGATCGAGCCCGCGCCTGCCTGGAACACATCGACCACGATACCGCGGCGCTCGCCTGGCTGGCCACGCGGATGGTGAATCGGGAGTTTTAGGAGGACTGAAGGCGCAGGGCGAAAGGCTACAAGGATCAAGGCGATGAGGTCTGAGGTCTGTGGCGCGAGTGCCGACTACTGACTGCCGACTACCGAC
>SKXY01000266.1 GCA_007128175.1 Wenzhouxiangella sp.
CAGTTGCCATGAGGGTGTCTGCACTGAAACCGATTATGTCGGCTGGGATTAACCCCGTATTGTTGACTCGACTGAAAAACACTTTTGTTTCGTCGGGATGTCCGGCCAGCCTTTCCCCAAAGATCAGGATTGTATCCTGCCATACACCCGCTTCCGGGTAAAACCCTGTAACGTCGAACATCTCTCCTGAAAACACCACTTTTTCCCGATCACCCAAATAAAGATAGTCATCATCCCTGGCAAAGGCATAAATATAGACATCCGAGTCAAGCACCTGCTGGTTGGAGAGGTAATGGTCGAACTTCAGGGCTTCCCCTGTCTCGCCTACAATGATGGTATCTTGTGACAAGAGACTTTGCCCAACCTCTATGCTAATAATAAAGCCATAGGCAATGGTATCTCTGCCCTCCCAGGCACCACCGGCAATTTCACCACGGAGCAAAGCTCCTGCTGTGTTGATGTTTGATGGATGCAGGGTAGTAACATGCGGAAACTGTTTCTCAGGGGAGAATTCTGTCTCTTTTGAACAACCCAGGAATAAAGGCAACAGGAATAGCAGTAAAAAACAAATTCTAAACATTCCGGGTGATCTGTTTACAAACGAAGCTTTATAGTTCAGCTTTTTTAATTCGGTTTTGAGCTTATTGCATGCAAATATAAGAGGATTTTGCAAAAGATTATATATCAAAAACAAACAGCAGCCTAAACTCAAAGCGCTCTTCTTGGGGCAGGTATATGGTGCGTAAGCCCAGGCCCATGGGCGAGAAGGAGCGCAACACATGGATGTCGCTCATGAAGTCGGCACCCAGCGAATACAGGTCTTCATCCGTGGTGAAAGGATCTCCTTCTTCGGGTGTGATGCGGCGCGTGGCCCGGGCATAGTCGCCAAAGAAGTTGAGCGTGAAACGTTTTATGTAGAGCACCGAAGGGATATTCCATTCGGGATATGCCAGCGGAAAGCTGTAGTCGGCCGAAAAGCTATAGGTGCGTTTGTCGTAGCGGCCGGAGATGCCGCGCGGGTAGTTGATGAGGTTTGGGAAGAGGTAGTTCATGCTTTGTTCTTTCGGTGTTCCTGTCTCTTGCTCCTGGTAGGCGGCAGAAAGCCTGAAGCTGTGGTGCCTGATCACACCCGGGAAATAGAATATCATCCTGGCACCACGGGCCGATCCCATATCGGTGCCACCAAAAGGGGTATGTCGGTAATTCAGGTCAATGAGTTGCGCAAAACGCGGTGCCATGTCGCGCATGACCATCCGGTGCTGCCTGAAGGCCGTAAGCCGGTATGCCATGGTGTAAACCTCATTCTCAAGGAAAAAGTCGGGCGAATCGCCGGTGCGGGCAACTTTTTTGATGCCTGGGCGCACAACAGGCGTCAGTCCGTATGAAACAGGTCCTCTACGAAACCGTAAGGGCATACTGACACCCAAGTCAACAGAATTTTCGCGCCACAGGAAAGGATGCCATTCATCGGGTTTGTCTTCGTACCTGTAAAACGCTCGCCGCAACCCGCTCTCGGCAGTAATGTCGATTACCGGGTACAGCCCCAGATACGAATACCTCACGAAAAACTTCCCCAGCTCCTCGTTGATGTCATATTCGTAGCCCAGTTCAGCGATTGAGGTACTCAGTGCATTTTGTGACAACAATGACAGGCCGGGGTTCACTTCCCTGGTGTCGACATTCAGCGCAATGGGTCCCCAGCTGTGGATGTTGAATAGGTTCAGCCCTTTGTGATACCTCTTTACTTCTCTTTCCTTGCGGGGCACGGCGCTTTCGCTGATGACCGCGCCTTCCTGATCAGCAAGCATATTGTGGAAGCCAACAGAGTGGTCTTCAACGGCATCCAGTGGTTTTAACGCAGGCAATCCACCTTTGTGCTGCACGGCACGGTAGCCATCCGCACTGTAGTCAGACCATGCGAGCCATTGCCCGTTGGGCGATAACACGGCATCGATTGCCCCAAAGCGCGACGAGACCAGCTGAAACACCTCGCCGCTTGCTGTTTCCAGGAGGTAGATGTGGTCGATGCCTGAAAACGCGCCGGTAAATACGATTTGTTCATCGCCGATGTAGCGCGGCCGGGCGATATCGGTATGGCCGGCATGAAACAGGTCTGAGTACGTTCCACTCTGTTTATCGTAAGCCACAATACGCTTACCCGCTTCATCCTGCGCTATGGCGATGATGGTGTGGCCACCCGGGTGCCATTGCGGCTGCATAAGGTATGCATTGCGGGGTGCGGCAGCCCGCAAAACCTCTTCGCCTGTGTGGCTGTCGACAACCACCAGGGCGTACTTGTCAAGATCCGTTACTTCTGTTACAGCAATCTGGCTACCGTCGGGCGACACGGCCGGCGAAAAAAACCGGGTCCTTCTTGTGATGCGCTGCTTATCGCCGGTCTCCAGGTCGTAGGTATGTATCTCCGACCAGCTGCGGTGCCCCCAGCGCGGGTCGTTGCGAAGCTCCGACCAGCCCAGCAGCCCGCCACCAATGGAAAACACCTCTGAATTATAAAAACCGGGCGTAAAAAGACGCTCCTCCTCTCCATCCGGGTCAATGGATACAACACGGGGGATATCCTCGAGACCGGTTTTAGCTGCAAGCAAGGTGCTATCGTTTAGAAATGTGAGCGAACGGTAGTTCGTGAAAAGCGGTTGAGCGGCATTGATCTGCCGGTAGCCGGTATAGCTGTGTTTTTCCTTTTGGGCCGTCCAGGCCGAATCCAGTATTTCAACAGTATGGTGGTAAAGTCCTTTGACGTTATGACCGGTATATTTTTTCAACCCAAATGCAAGTGGGAAGATTGTATATGGTCTTCTTGCGATGTGGTCAAACACCTTATCCCATATATCCACGCCATAAGAGTACCTCGCCGATGCCACCATCTGGTATCCCAGCTCATAGTAATTTGGCACGTGGTCTTTGTAGGAGCCGAGCATGGCTTTGTCAACATTGAATGCTCCCTTTTGCAGCCACTGTGCCCGCAAGCCTTGCTCGAAATCCGGCTCTCGCCCCCTGCCGCCGTGGGTCAGGGCTGTTTCAATGGCAACGGCATCGCCTTCGAGCAGCCAGAGCGGGATAAAAATACCAAATATTGCCCCGGTAGCTTGTTGTCCGAAAAGAAAAGACAATGCCCGCGTTATGCCCTGGTTCATCTTATCGACCTGCACCACGTGCCGAAACTCATGAATGGCCAGCCGCTCGTGCCAGTTGTGCACCCCGTCGCCGGGTGGTGGGTTGGTAAACATCTCGATGCGTGCAGGTGCCCAGCTCACAAAACCATTTGGCACTACCGTTTGGTTGTGCAAAATAACGGGCACCCTGCGTGGCCGGTGACCTAAACTGGCCGATGCAGGTTCGTAACTGAACTCAAGCACATCAGCAATGTAAGCCGCTCGTTCAGCATAATCCTCCGGAAATATCACACGGAAGTTTTCGGTGTTGATCTGCTTCCAGCGAAGGCTGGCCGGGTCCTGCCCACGCACATAATACTGCGCCTGGGAGGCAATCCCCCATCCAAAAACAATGAAAATAGTTATCAGGGATCTGTTTATCATCCTTACAAGAATTGTTTTCTAAGCGCTCACCGGTCAACCATTTACATAAGCTGTATTTTTAGTGTTTTTCTTTGCATCCTTCGTGCCTTCTAACATCTAACATCCAACTTCTAACCTCTAACATCTAACATCTAACCTCTAACCTCTAACATCTAACCTCTAACATCTAACATCTAACATCTAACCTCTAACCTCCAGGTTGAAAACCGCCACTAAGCGCTGCACTGAGCGGAGTCGAACCGCCCCGTCACACTGAGCGAAGTCGAAGTGCCCCGTCACACTGAGCGGAGTCGAAGTGCAACACCCAAAGAGCTTTCAATAACCCAGAATATACGCAAACATCAGCGGTGCCACGATCGACGCATCCGACTCGATGACGAATGCTGGTGTGTCTTTTTCGAGCTTTCCCCAGCTGATCTTTTCATTCGGGATGGCGCCGCTGTATGACCCATACGAGGTGGTGCTGTCGGAGACCTGGCAGAAATAGCCCCACTTCGGGCATGGCTCTTTCAGGTCTTGTTCGATAAGCGGAACCACGCAAATGGCAAAATCGCCCGCAATGCCTCCGCCAAGCTGGAAAAAGCCAACGGATGATTCTTTCGTTGCAGCCTTGTACCAGTCGATAAGGCAATCCATCTGTTCGAGGCCCGACCGGACAATGCTAAAATCCTTCACTTCCTTGTGTCGGCCATAAGCCACGAACATGTTTCCCAGGGTGCTGTCTTCCCA
>SKXY01000077.1 GCA_007128175.1 Wenzhouxiangella sp.
CACGAAGTGGCAAGCGATCCGGAACAAGTGGCTGTCCTCCGATTCGCGCCATTCGCGTCTTCGACTAGAGAGGCATTCTGTTTACCTGGAGACTTGATGATGAAGATTGAACGACTCGTACGTCTTGGATACTTGAGTTGCGCGACACTGATGCTGGCTTCGCCTTCGACCCTGCTGGCCGGGAATATCGTCGACTGCCCCACCCAGGCAAGTTCGATACCGACGAAGGTCACTCATGCCGCACCAAGAGGCGGCCTGGTGTTTCTTTCCAGTCTGGCTGATTTCGAGCAGGCTGCCGGCTCCGAACTGCCGCTGGAAACCTTTACCGGCGGATCGGTGACCGAACCGGGTGACGGCGAGGGGGATTGCGTCGAACCGGTCGGGGCGCAGTCGGACGATCAATGCTATTCACCCGGTGACCTGATCGAGGGATTCGAGCTGACCTCCACCAGTGGCGGCGGCTATGTCGTGCTCGGCGACGACCACCCGCAGGTCGGACAGCAGGGCCTGGCCGTCGGACCGATGGAAATCACCACGCCGGAACATGCCAATATCGCCACCATCATCACCTTCGATGAAGACGACGTCACCGCGGTGGCCATGGACGTGATTCCGGGCTGCAACGGTCTCAATGTCATTGCCCGAGTCTATGACCATCAGGACAACCTGCTGGGCTCGACCACGATCTCGGTAGACGCTTCATGGCACAGCGGCTTTCTCGGCCTGGTCACCCCGACACCGGTGAGGCGTGTCGAACTGGCCACCAATCCATCCGGCGGCCAACTGATACAGGATCTGCGCTTCGGGCCCAATATGGATTGGCTATTCCGTGATCGCTTCGAAACACCTTGACCGCTCGCCTGCCAGGAGCAGCAAAGGGCAGGCCGTGCCATACGGGAATTGAAGGTCCCTGGAAGCGCCAGGTCATGTCGCAAAAAAATGGCGACCGCCGAAGCGGTCGCCATTGACGGGCAGGAACTAAGCCTTGAACTCAGAAGCGCTTGTTGAGGCTCAGGAATGCCCGGCGGCCGATGAGGTCGTGGCCGGACTGCACCACGATGTTCATGCGTGCCGGTCCGGTACCCTGGCCGATCAGCGGCGGCGCCTTGTCGAGAACGTTGACCATACCCAACGTCATCGTCCAGTCGTCGCGCTCGTATGAGACCGAAAGATCGTGCTGCACGTAACTTCCGATATAGTCGATCTCGCGACACAGCACCCCTTCCGGCGCACCCAGAATCCCGCAGGCATTGGCCGGGCCAGGTGCAGCGAAGTCCGGCGTATCAAGCTGCTGCCCGCCACCTATGTAACGCATACGCCACAGGCCGGTCCACGGGCCGGTGCTCAGTGCAGTGGACAGATTGCCGCGCCACTCCGGCGTGCCGATGGTGCCAGCGTAATCGACGGTCGGCGAGTCGGGAGTGACCTGCTCTTTCTGCTCGAGCAAGTGGGTGACCGTGGCCGTCACGCTCAGGTCGGCGCCATTGAGGAAGCCGAGATCAGTGCGGAAACGACTGTTGATGTCAATGCCGCGCGAGGTCAGCTTGCCGATGTTGATGAAGGCTGCATCGACGTTGGTGATGACAGCCGTGGCCGGATCGCCCGAGGCGCGCCTGATGCGGTCGCAGTTGGGATCGGCCAGATCCGAAGCACCGCCATAGCATTGACTCAGAATCGCCGACGGGCTGCTCTCACGCAACGTGTCATTGATCTCGATATCGAAGTAGGTGGCCGAGAACTGCCAGTCATACCGATCCGACCAGGGCTGCGAGAAGACGAATCCGAGGGTGAACGAATCCGAGGTCTCGGCGTTGGCATCCGGGTTGCCACCGGTGGTGGTCGGAATACCGGTAGTGGCCAGCAGCCCCAGCTGAGTCGGATCTGCGCCGTCGGCGACACAGTTGGCCAGCAGCTCGGCGGTGCGGTTATCCAGCGACGGATCGTAGTTGCCGTCCTCATCACGGGCATCGTTTGGTACACGGCAGGGATCAAGCGTACCGGCAATGGTGCCGGCCTGACCGGCCAGGAACTGCTCGCGCAGGTTGGGTGCCCGGAAAGTGGTGCCGTAGGTGGTGCGGAAGCGCAAGGCGTGCGTCGGCTGGTAGTCGGCCTTGACGCTGTAGGTGAACTCCGAACCGAAGTTCTCTTCCGAGGTATAACGGCCAGAGAGGTTGAGCGCGAAGGTATCGTGCAGCGGAATCTCGGTTTCCGCGAACAATTCCCACAGCGAGGTCCTGCCGATGGTATCGCCTTCCACGTCCGGCACTTCGGACGAGGCCAGCCCCTGACCACGCACGACGTCGGTTTCCGAGGCAATGCGCTGCTCACGGAACTCGGCGCCGAGCACGAGGCCGACAGTGCCGGCAGGAATATCGAACAGATCCCCGGTCACGATACCCGAGGCCATGGTCTGTTCCAGCTTGGTCTGGGTGATCGAGTTGCCGAACAGATAATCGGCCTCTTCCTGAGTGGCAAACGTACCGTCACCGCCAGTTGCCGTGAACAGGGACGGAGCGAAGAAATTGGTGACGACGCAACCAGGAGAGTTGGGGAAACCGAAGTTCAGGGTATCGTCATCCCGAATGCCGCAGATCAGGTTGCCATCGGCATCCATGCGCATCGTGTAAATCGACTCACGCAGATGGGGATCGATCATGACGCGCTGCTTGGAAGTGCCGAAGCTGCGGTCATAGGAGACCCAGGCATCGTAAACCCAGTCGCGCTCGCGCAGACCGCCAAAATCCAGGTCACCTTCAATGCCGCCGACAAACCGGAAATTGGAGACCTCCGAAGCGCGACGCTGATCCAGATCCTGAATGCGAAGCACCGGCAGGGCATCTTCTCCGAACGGATTCAGCGGGTTCTGCACCAGGGCGGGAGCGCCAGTTTCATCGACGATGATGTTGCCGTTCTCATCCTCCTGTGGAATGAACCCCGGGATGCCAGGGAATACCTGCTCGCGCGGGAATACCCCTTCGGAGTTGCGCGATGCGTAGGAGGCTTCGAAATACACGGAGTCGCGACTGAAGAAGTCGACATCCTGGTGGCCGGTGGTGAAGATATTGAAGCGTTCCAGCTCCTCAAGCAGATTGCCCTCGCGCTCTGAAAGCTGCAGCGTGTACTCGTCGGTGGTGCGGAAATTGATGCCCTGGTCGAGCAAGTCACCGCCGGTAATCCAGTCATCAGGCAACCCGGGGCTGTTCATGCCCGGCACATTGAACACGAATCCGCCGGCACTCCCGACGAAAGCCGCGTTCGCTGGCCGATTGTCACGGCAGGTGGAATAGACATTGCCATCGGTACCGATCTGGTGACTGCGAAGACAGTCATTGAAGTTGGAACGATCGCCGACGATCACCGCCTCACGATCGAAGTACTCCAGCGCGACGGTGAAGTTGCCCCGGTCGTTGGAAGAGCCGCCGACCAGTCCGACCTGGGTAATGTCGCCACCGGAACGCTCGGGAAGGGTTCCGAATGCCGTCATTTCCAGGCCTTCCATGTCACTGCGCAGGATGACGTTGGCCACGCCGGCCACCGCATCGGCACCGTAGATGGACGAGGCGCCATCGGTGAGAATCTCGACCCGCTCGATCAGCGAGCCGGGAATCAGGTTCAGATCCGGCGCAACCGGAGCACCGCGCACGCCGGCAGGTGCCAAACGACGCCCGTTGACCATCAGCAGCGTGCGTTCAGCTCCCAGCCCGCGCAACGCAACGGCCTGACCACCGAGCCCGGTAGACGAAATACCTTCCACCGCCGCGGTCGGCGAACCGGCCGTGACCGATCCATCCAGCTGCTCGCCGGAGACCACGGTTGCGTCGGAAATGATCGCACCGGCGTCCACCAGGCCCAGCTGCCGAGCCTCACCGGCATCGATGACTTGCAGGGGTGAAATTGAAGTGTACTCATCGCGCCGCAACCTCGAGCCAGTGACCACGACACGATCCACGGTTTCCTGTTCGGCCTCCTCCTCGGCGTCCCGTTCGACGACCGCTTCGTCAACCTGTGCCCAGGTTGGCGCCGGTAATACCAGCGCACTGCCGGACAAGGCCAGCGAGGACGCTATAACGCAATACAAGGTTGTATGTTTCACGGTTTTCCTCCCATCAGGGTTGGTGCATGACCCGCGCAGAGATAGCCGTAAGCGAAGCCCTCCGACTGTCGCGGATCGGTTGAATTGCAGTGATGCAGTTGGTCCCTCTGCAGGCAATAACGGCACGGCCGGCAATGGCCGTGCATTGCAACATCAGCTTCCCTCGTATGACAGACCCGGCCTGTTCCC
>SKXY01000052.1 GCA_007128175.1 Wenzhouxiangella sp.
ATGACGAACCGGCCGTGCTGATCGTCGCCCGTGACATCACCGAACGCCGCCGTGCCGAGCAGCGCCTGCGCCTGGCCGAAACGGTCTTCACCAGCACCGGCGAAGGCATCATGATCACCGATAATCGCCCCTGCATCCTGGCCGTCAATCCCGCGTTCACCGAGATCACCGGTTACAGCGAGGCGGAAGTGCTGGGCCGAAACCCCAAGATACTGCAATCGGGGCGCCAGGATCGCAAGTTCTACCAACACATGTGGCGCACGCTCGCGGAGAAAGGCTCCTGGCAGGGCGAACTCTGGAACCGCCGCAAGGACGGCAGCATTTATCCGCAGATCTCGCGCATCAATGCCATTGGTGATGACGGCGAAGTGCGCTACTACGTCGCCGTGGTCACCGACCTGACTGAATTGAAGAGTTCGGAAGAACGCATCGAGCACCTCTACTACCACGATCTGCTCACGGGACTGCCCAACCGCACGCTGTTCCGGGCTCGGCTGGAGCGGGCACTGGCGCATGCCGGTCCGAGCGAGCGCGCAGTATGCATGCTTCAGGTCGATCTTGACGGCTTCAAGCACATCAACGAAAGCCTCGGACTCAACGTTGGCGACGAAGTGCTGCTCAAAACGGTCGAGCGTTTGCGACGCCTGCTCGCTCCCGAGCAGATACTGGCACGCATCGGCGCCGACGAATTCGCTGTCCTGCTGCATGGCGAACAACGGGCCGCCTCACTGGCGAAAGAAATCGTCAAAAGCATGTCGCGACCGATGCAGGTCGAGGGCCGCACCCTGTTCGTCACCGCCAGCGTCGGGCTGGCCAACTGCACCTCTACTGGCTGCGGCGTCGAAACCATGCTGCGCCACTGCAACACCGCCGTTCACCAGGCCAAGTCCGAGGGCGGCAACACTTTGCGTGCCTACACCGGCGCGCTGAGCAACTACGCACGCGACCGGGTGCTGCTGGCCGCACGCCTGCGGCAGGCCATCGACGACGATGAACTGGTTCTGCACTACCAGCCCCAGGTCAATCTGCAGACAGGGCAGGTCACGGGGCTGGAGGCACTGGTGCGCTGGCGTCACCCCGAAGAGGGCCTGACCAGTCCCGACCGCTTCATTCCGATAGCCGAAGACACCGGCCTGATTATCGCGCTGGGGGAACAGGTATTGGCCATGGCCTGCCGCCAGGCCAGACTCTGGCTGGACCAGGGGGTGCCATTCGGCAGGCTGTCGGTCAATGTCTCCGGGGTGCAGGTGCTGCGCAGCGAACTGGTCGATACGGTCGCCGGAGTGCTCTCGAAGTTTGAACTACCGGCTGAATACCTGGAGTTGGAATTGACCGAAACGTTCGTCATGGACAGCCGCGATGCCGCCACAGACATCCTCGACCAGTTGCGATCACTGGGCATTCGGCTGGCCATGGATGATTTCGGCACCGGCTACTCGTCACTGTCCTATCTCAAGGAACTGCCCTTCGACACCCTCAAAATCGACCAGGCCTTCACGCGCAACCTCACGGCCGATGTCCGTGAAGCAGCCATCTGCCAGGCCATCGTCACGCTGGGCCAGGCATTGGGTTTCCGCACACTGGCCGAAGGCGTGGAAACGACCGAACAACTCACAATGCTTTCCAGCATTGGCTGCGATACTGCTCAGGGCTACCTTTTCGGCAAACCGGTGGCGGCAGCGGATGTAGCCAACGAAATCGCCACCATCAACCGTAATGCGATCGACTGAAGCCCTCAGGCAGCCCGCAGTCGCTTGAGCGTGCGTGCCAGCCAGCCACCCCTGTTCGGATCCGAAGCACGGGCATGTGCCCTGACCGTCTCTGCATAAGCGGCATCGTCATTCTTGATATGTCCGACCAGCCAGCGTCTGAGCATGGCGTGCAGATCGGCCGAAACATCCTCACCAGCCTGGAAGCGCAGCTGGTACTCGCCCACCCGCTTGGCGAACACCTCATGCACGCGCTTGTGCGGGCGGGAGAACGGGTATCCCGCCTCCTCCATCAATTCCTCTTCGAACGAGAAGTGCGACATGGTGTAATCGATCAGGGCATCGATCACCTCGCCGACCTGTTCGCGGTCGCCGGTTTCATTGGCATCGTGTAACTGGTTGATGTAATCGACGATCTGACGATGCTGCCCGTCAATCACGTGAATTCCGGTATTGAGATCATCGGACCACTTCAGGTACGACATGTGCTGCTTCCTCCTTGATTTCAATCGGTACCGATTGCTGCGGTATCGGCATGGCGAATGTGGTCGTACAACCAGCGAGTCAGGGTGTCGTTGAGTTCACGTGCACACATCTCGCCGGCCCGAAACCGACGTCTGAGATCGCGCATGCGTTCGGTAAACTTTCGATGCACTTCCTTGTGAGCGTCGAGGAGGTGGTATTCGGTTTCTTCCAGCAACTCCTCCTCGAACGCGAAGTGATAAAGCGTGTAGTCGATGACCTGCTCGAGCACATCGGCTACGACCTCGCGATTCGGGTCGGGCTGATCGACCACTTTGTTGAGTGCATTGACGTATTCCACCAGCCGGCGATGCTGATCATCGATTTCCCGGACCCCGGTCTCGAATTCGCTGTTCCATTCGATGACTGTCATGACTGCTCCATTGACATCGGTTCAAGATCGCCGAGGACCTTCGGCGAAACACCGGCGCAGTCTAGGCGCGCTTGACGATGCAGGACTTGACCCCGATCAAAACCGGGATCTCACCCGGCCGAAGGCATGCTTGTGTAGAATGCGCGGTCATGAAGATTGCAAGCTGGAACGTCAATTCGCTGAAAGTCAGGCTGGAACAGGTGCTGGAGTGGCTCGACCACCAGCGACCGGATGTGCTCGGGCTGCAGGAAACCAAGCTCACCGACGACAAGTTCCCGGTCGAACCCTTTGCCGAGCTGGGCTACCACGTCGCCTTTGCCGGCCAGCCGACCTACAATGGTGTGGCACTGATCAGCCGTCACGAACTGCTCGACGTACGTACCGAGATTCCGGACTTTCCCGACGAGCAGAAAAGGGTCATTGCCGCCACCGTCGACGACGTGCGCGTTATCAACCTCTACGTGGTCAACGGCAAGGAAGTCGGCTCGGACAAGTACGACTACAAGATGGCCTGGCTTGATGCCGTCACCAAATGGGTGGCCGACGAACTCAAGCGGCACCCGAAAACCGTGGTCATGGGAGACTTCAACATCGCTCCGGATGACCGCGACGTCTACGACCCGGAAGCCTGGCACGAGAAGATCCTCTGCTCCACCCCCGAACGCGATGCCCTCAAGGCCATGCTGGATCTCGGCCTGCACGACACGTTCCGGCTGTTCGATCAGCCCGAGAGCGTATTCTCATGGTGGGACTACCGCGCCGCGGCCTTCCGCCGCGGCATGGGCCTGAGAATCGACCTGGTGCTGTGCTCCGATGCACTGCAAGAGGACTGTGCCACCAGCTACATCGACAAGGAACCACGCAAACTCGAACGCCCCTCCGACCACGCCCCTGCAGTCGCCGAGTTTTCCTGAAAGGGCCACTGAGGCCGCGACTCTCACGGACCCCTGGATCCTGAACGCGGTGTTTCGGTTCAAGTTGCTCCGACACCGGCATCTGCTATAGTTAGAGCATCATGAACCGCATCGCCAGTTCTACCGCCTTCCTGCTGGCCATGCTCGGCATGGCCGCCGCGGTCTGGTTCTGGGTCGCGACACCGCCTCCCGCAGAAAATCCCCTCGCTCCCCCGGAACCGGCGACGCTGTGGCAACTCGAGGCACTTGCTGACCTGTCGCCCCTTGCCAAACCCGGCAGTTCGGGATTCGAGCACCTGCCAACCGAACGGGTATACCGCCTCGACCCGGCCCCAGTGGTACAGCTTGAACGCGATGAAACCGGCGGCGCGCTGAAGCTGCCCCTGCCCGGCGGCCGCGCCCTTGAAGGGGCGGTACGCGCGACATTCTCGCATCCCAATGGTGACTCGAGCATCCATGTCAGGGGCGAAGCGAACACACTCGAGCGCGCCACCATCACGACCGGCCGCTCCGGGCTGTTTGCACGAATCACCACCGCCGACGGCCTGTTTCTGGTGCACAGCGACGCCACCGGAAGCTGGCTGATCGACCTCAACGACGAGCGCCTGGAGGTGGACAACTTCCACAACGACACTCTGGGCAACGCTCCTGTCCCGCATCCGGCAGCCGCCGCTG
>SKXY01000262.1 GCA_007128175.1 Wenzhouxiangella sp.
CGATGACGCATGGTTCTTCTCCTCAGTGCTCGGCACGCGCCAGCGAGGGCGGCGGCCAGTTTTCCAGTCGGGTACCCAGCGACAGGTCATGGGTCGCCAGCACTGTCTTGATTTCAGTCAGCGATTTCTTGCCCAGGTTCGGGGTCTTGAGCAACTCGGTTTCGGTGCGCTGCACAAGGTCACCCACGTACTGGATGTGCTCGGCCTTGAGACAGTTGGCCGAACGAACCGTCAGTTCGAGGTCGTCGATCGGTCGCAGCAGGATCGGGTCGAAGGTTTCGGCAGCGCCCTCTTCCTCGTCCTTCTCGCGCGCCACGAACTCGACGAACACGGACATCTGATCGACGAGGATGCCGGCAGCCAGCTTGACTGCGTCCTCGCAACTCATCGTGCCATTGGTCTCGACGTCCATGACCAGCTTGTCCAGGTCAGTACGCTGGCCGACACGGGCACTGTCCACGCTGTACGCGACCCGGTGAACCGGGCAGTAGGACGCATCGAGCTGCAGACGACCGATGGTGCGGGTCTCTTCCTCGTTGAACTTCAACGCCGCGGCCGGCTGGTAGCCAACGCCGCGAGTCACCTTGAGCTGCATTCTCAGGTCCATGTCCTTGGTCAGGTTGCAAATGACCAGGTCCGGATTGACAACCTCAATGTCGTGATCGAGCTGAATGTCGCCGGCCGTGACCGGTCCCTTCTTGCTCTTCGACAAAGTCAGCGTCGCCTCATCGCGGTGGTGCATGCGTACCGCCACTTCCTTGAGGTTGAGCAGGACTTCGACAATGTCTTCCTGCAGCCCTTCGATCGCGGTGTATTCGTGCAGCACACCATCGATCTCGGCTTCGGTAATGGCACTGCCGGGAATGGACGACAGCAGGATACGGCGCAGCGCGTTGCCGAGCGTGTGCCCGAACCCGCGTTCGAGCGGCTCAAGCGTGATGCGTGCGCGCCGCGGAGAGATCTCATCGACGATGAGACCTTTCGGCCTGAGCATCTTGCCGACAAGTTCGCTTATCTGGCCTGACATGGATGAATGCCTCTCCAAAATTCGGATTTGTGAAACGGTTGCCCGGAAAGTCCGGACTTCATTACTTCGAGTAAAGCTCGACGATCAGGCTTTCGTTAATGTCCGGCGGCAGATCATCGCGATCCGGCGCTGCCTTGAAGACACCTTCCATCTTGTCGAAGTCCACGTCTACCCACGCCGGCACGAGATCGAGTTCACGCGACACCGTGATGGCTTCCTGAATACGAAGCTGCTTGCGCGACTTCTCGCGGATCGAGATACGGTCTTCCGGACGAACCTGGTAAGAAGGAATGTTCACCACCTTACCGTTCACCTCGATAGACTTGTGACTGACCATCTGGCGCGCCTGGGCGCGGGTGACCGCAAAGCCCATGCGGTACACGACATTGTCGAGCCGGCCTTCGAGCAGTTGCAAAAGCACTTCGCCGGTTGCGCCCTTCTGGCGGGCCGCTTCCTTGTAATAGTTGCGGAACTGACGTTCCAGCACGCCATACATGCGACGCACCTTCTGCTTTTCGCGCAGCTGCAGGGCGTAATCCGACAGACGCTGACGGCGGCTGTCTCCATGCTGCCCCGGGGGCTGGTTCAGTTTGCACTTCGATTCCAGCCCACGTGCCGGGCTTTTGAGATTGAGATCCACACCCTCGCGGCGCGCGAGTTTGCAGGTCGGTCCGGTATATCTAGCCATATCTGATTAAGTCCGCTCTTTAAGCCTTACACGCGACGTTTCTTGGGAGGACGGCAGCCGTTGTGCGGGATCGGCGTCACGTCGATGATGTTCGTGATCTTGAATCCGACCGCGTTGAGTGACCGCACGGACGATTCCCGACCCGGCCCGGGCCCATTGACCCGAACCTCCAGGTTCTTCATGCCCACTTCCTGGGCGGTGCGACCGGCGTGGTCGGCGGCAACCTGCGCCGCAAACGGCGTCGATTTGCGCGAACCACGAAAGCCCGAACCACCCGAAGTCGCCCAGGACACGGTGTTGCCCTGACGATCGGTAATGGTAATGATGGTGTTGTTGAACGACGCATGCACGTGTGCGATGCCGTCGACAACGGTTTTCTTGACTCTTTTCTTGCCCTTGGAGCTCTGCTGCTTGGCCATGATGCTCTACCTCAACGAATCGGACGGCGCGGACCCTTGCGGGTGCGGGCATTGGTGCGAGTACGCTGTCCGCGAACGGGCAGGCCACGACGATGACGGAGGCCGCGATAGCAGCCGAGATCCATCAAGCGCTTGATGCTCATGGACACTTCACGGCGAAGGTCGCCCTCGACAGAGTACTTGCCGACTGCCTGGCGCAACTTCTCCTGCTCCTCTTCGGACAGGTCGCGTATCTTGGCATCCGGCGCCACGCCGGTAGCCTCGCAAATCTCGAAGGCACGGGTTCGCCCGATACCGTAAATGTGGGTCAGAGCCACCCAGGTGTGCTTCTGCACGGGGAGGTTGACGCCTGCAATACGTGCCATTGATTAACTCCGTAAAACCGTATGCGTTCAGTCGGCGCAAACCGGCAATTTTACCGGACCGCACTGATTTTCACAAGCCCCAAACGGGGCGCTCATGCCAAGGTTCATCCCTGGCGCTGCTTGTGCTTGGGATCACTGCAAATCACGTAGACGACGCCACCGCGACGCACGATCTTGCAGTTCCTGCAAATTTTCTTGACCGATGCCTGAACCTTCATCTTCCTTCTCCGGATTCTCGCTAGTTCTTCGGACCTGGCAATCAGCGACGAACAACGCCGCTACGACCGTAGCCCTTCAAGTTCGACTTCTTCAACAGACTGTCATACTGATGCGACATCAGGTGAGCCTGCAGTTGAGCCATGAAATCCATGGTCACGACCACGATAATCAGCAGCGAAGTACCACCGAAGTAGAACGGTACGTTCCACTGCATGATCAGGAACTCGGGCAGCAGACACACTGCCACGAGGTAGATCGCACCGACCGTCGTCAGTCGGGTGAGTACGTAATCGATGTACTCGGCGGTCTGACGACCCGGACGAATACCCGGTATGAAGGCACCCGATTTTTTCAGGTTGTCGGCCGTCTCCTTCGAGTTGAAGACGATCGCGGTGTAGAAGAAGCAGAAGAATGCCACCAGTCCACCAAAGATCGCGATATAGATCGGCTGACCCGGGCTGAGCTGCTGTGACAGATTCTGCAACCAGGTCGCGCCGCCGGCGGCCTGCCCGAACCAGGTCGAAATGGTCGCCGGGAACAGCACCAGGCTGGAGGCGAAGATGGCCGGAATCACGCCGGACATGTTGACCTTCAGCGGAAGGTGCGTTGACTGACTACGGTAAGCCTTGCGCCCCTGGCGCTGAGCATAATTGACCGTAATCCGGCGCTGGCCACGTTCGACGAACACCACGAAAGCGGTCACGACCAGCGCCATGATCAACAGGATCGTGGCGGTGGGAATGCCCAGCTGGCCGGTCCGCACCAGTTCCAGCGTCGATGCCACTGCCGAGGGCAGTTCCGCAACGATGCCGGCAAAGATGATGATGGAGATACCGTTACCAATGCCGCGCTCGGTGATCTGCTCACCCAGCCACATCAGGAACACGGTGCCCGCGGTCAGTGTCACCACGGCAGCCAACACGAAGCCGGGCCCGGGTGCGATCACGACCGGCAGACCGGCCCCGGCACTCTGGTTCTGCAGGGCGATGGCCACACCAAATGACTGGAACGCGGCGAGCACTACCGTGAAGTAACGGGTGTACTGGGTAATCTTCCGACGACCGGCCTCGCCTTCCTTTCGCAGTTGCTGCAACTGCGGAATGGCGTGGCTCATCAACTGCATGATGATGGCCGCGGAAATGTAGGGCATGACGCCCAGCGCAAAGATCGAGAAACGGCCGAGCGCACCACCGGAGAACATGTTGAAAATGTCCACGATGGTGCCGCGGGTCATGTCCATCAACTCGACCAGGGCGATGGGGTTGATGCCCGGTACCGGGATGAAGGTACCGAAGCGGAACACCAGCAAGGCGACCAGCACCAGGAACAGGCGCTGCCTGAGTTCCTTGAGCCGGCCGATGCCGCCCAGCATTCCCGCCATTTCCGATGCGCCGCGAGCCATTATTCGAC
>SKXY01000055.1 GCA_007128175.1 Wenzhouxiangella sp.
GCAACAACGTGGCCGGCATCAACGGCCTGTGGGGTGCATCGGGCGTGGCAGTCAGTCCCGACCAGGCTCATGTTTACGTGGTTGCCCGTTTCGATCAGGCCATTTCCGTGTTCGCACGCGATCTGCTCGCACCGCTCAACCCCGACATCGAAAGCGTCAGTCACGAGATCGAAGCCTGGCACAACGATCCGGTCATCGAGATGACATGGTCCGGTGCCGTCGACCCCGACGCTTCCGGCGATGGATTCGGTTCCGGCGTGGCGGGCTATTCGGTGAAGTTCAGCGAAGACAGCGATGCCCAGCCTGACGAGTCCATCGACGTGGCGCACGGGTCGGATCCGCATGGCCTTTCCAGCGAGCCGCTGGAAGACGGGCAGTCTCACTGGTTCCATCTGCGCACCTGCGACAACGCCGGCAACTGTGCCGAGACCGTGTCCAGCGGGCCCTACTGGATCGATGCGACGCCGCCTGAAGGTCCGTTCGATCTCGACAGCCCGACCCATGAGCCGGGTGCACCGGCGATTCCCGACAACGTTATCGAGGTGACCTGGAGTGAGGCGGTGGATCCGGGCGAGGTTGCCAGCGGTCTGGCCGGTTACAGCTACGTGTTCAACCAGAGCCAGAATGCCGGTCCGAATACCGTCATCGATCTGGCGCCGGGCGAGCTGTCAGCGGTTTCGTCCACGCTCGATGACGGATTGTGGTGGTTCCATGTTCGTGCCATCGATGTGGCCGGCAATGCCGGACCGTCCCAGTCCATCGGACCGTTCGGAGTCGGCGACGACGTGACACCACCGCAGGTCTTCTCGGTTTCCTCCGTGGCGGCACCGGAAGGTGATGAGATCGGTGCCGGTGATACGCTCTCGGCGGCGACCACGCAGCTGATGGTGCGCTTTGACAAGCCCATGGCACAGGACGGTTCGGGGTCGGCCGGTCATATCGACAACTTCCGCTTGTTGACGGGGACTTCAACCAATGGCGCGGCAGCTTGTGATCAGCCGGCTGCGGGCCTGATTGCCGATGCCGTCTACCTGGCCGACAGTCAGACCTCGGTGCTGGAACTGGCATCCGAAACCGGGCTGGACGCCGGTGACTATATCCTGGTGGCCTGCGATCGCCTGGAGGACTTCAACGGAAACCAACTCGACGGCAGTGGTGATGGCGTGCCGGGTGATGCGCATGTGCTGGACTTCAGCGTGGCCTGGACCAACCTGGTCCCGAACCCCAACTTCGACCAGCCGCTGGCGGCAGACAATTGGGTGGCCAGCCCATCGGGCCAGGTCCAGGTCGATCCGGAGACCGACGCAGGCAGTGCCGTTACATCCGGAGCCGCCCGCATCGGTATCGATGTCGGTGATCCATCCAGTTATGTGATCAGCCGTTGCGTATCGCTTGATGCCGACACCGTGGCCGGCTATGCGCTGCAGGCCCGGGCTAGAATTGTCGACGAGATCGGTGACCCGAACCCGGTCGAGGCATCGGTCAGCATGAGCTTCTTCGAACAGTCCGGTTGCGAATCCGGGTTGGGTGGAGAATTCGTCAGCAACAGCATCGGCGGCGACACGGCCGGTGCCTGGTTGCCGATAAGTGCTTCGGTGTCGCCGGGTGCGGTGGCCGGCGCTCAATCGGTGCTGCTGGCCCTGCATCTGGAGTTTCCGCAGGGCGAGGCTTTCCCGATCGAGGCCTGGTTCGATGACACCCAGTTCTTCGCCTTTGGCGAGGGCGAGTTGCCGGCTGAGCCACCGCAGGTGCTGCAGGTGTTGTCTTCGCATGGCGCCGAGTACGGTGACCTGGGGCAGCCCCTGCCGACGGAGGCAACCATCACTCAGATCATTCCGGAGTTCTCTCGTGGATTGCGCACGGACCCTGCCGGTACCGGTGAGGACTCGGCCAACAATCCCGACAATTACCGGCTGTTCGCCATTGACGGGCCCGCGGGCTCCGATGGTCCGGACTGCAGTGATGAACACGGCATTGCATTGTCGTCAGCAAGCTACCAGGCAGCCAGCTCCCGGGCAGTGGTAGTGCCGGCCGGCGCGAACGGACTGCCGGCCGGTCACTACCGCTTCGTCGTTTGCGGCACCATCCGTGATTTCGACGACAACCAGCTGGTCGGTGACACCGAGCCCGGCACCGATTACGTGCTGGAGTTCGAGGTGGCATCAACCAATTTCCTGGCCAACCCCAATCTCGACGATACGCTGGGACAGTGGGCAAGGGACTTTGACCCCGACAGCGGCGAGGTGCGTTGGTCGGGCGCTGACCGGGATGGCCTGCTCAGTTCCGGCTCGGCGCGCGTCCAGCACCAGGAGGGCATGGGGGCAAGCTATGAGCTGACTCAGTGCATGAGTGTCGACGCCGGAGCCGATGACGTGGTGCTGTCGGCCGGTGTGCTGGTCAATCAGGCTTTCGGGCCCGCACCGCTGGTTTCCGCCGAGGCAGTCTTCCATGCCGAGGCCGACTGCCAGGGCGATGAGCTGGAAGTGCTCGAGGCCGCCGAGGCCATCGGTCATTCGGCCGGTCAGTGGCAAACGCTGGGTGAAGTGCAATCTGCCATCCATCCGCAGGCCCAGTCGGCACGCGTGACCTACCGGGTCACGGCCGGCGACGGCGAGGATGCTCCGTTCGATGTATGGCTGGACCGTCTGCGACTCGGTGTGGGCCGGGCCGACATCATGTTCCGCAATCGCTTCACGCCGGAAATCTATTAAACCGGGTGCGGCACGGATGCACTGCGTCCGTGCCGCCGCCCCGCATCGGGTGATGCGCCCGCATGCGTGGTGCGCGGAACCGGACGGGGCGCGAGAGGCCTCGCGGGCGTGTTACAGTTCGACCAGGATCTGACCTTCTATTTCCGACAGCGCGACGGCCTTGAGCTCGGCGTTCTGGCAGGGGCCGGAAATGCAGCGCCCGTGGTCGGGCTCGAATACCGCACCATGGGCACAGCAGACCAGGTGGCCGTGATCATCGGTGAGGAAGCGGTTTGGGGCGAAGTTGAGTGCGCGCCCCTGATGAGGGCACACATTGTGCCAGGCACGTGGCTCCCCACGGTGGCGGGTAGCGACAAGGAACACGGGCTCGTCGGCCGCATCGACGGTGAATTCGCGGTAGCGGCCGTCGGTCAGTTCATCACTTTGGCAAAGGAACACAGGGGCGTTCACGGAGTCTCACTCGGTTATGCAGGATCCCTGGCGACAATTCTATCAGCCACCGACCAACCCGCTGGTCCGTCTTGGACTGGTGCTGGCCGGCATCGGCATTCTCGCGCTGAGCTTCGTGCTTGGGCTGTTTTTTCTGGCCATCGCCATGGGGCTGGCGGTGGTCGGCTTCATCGTGTTGACCGTGCGCCGCTGGCTGGGTGCCGGCAAGCGCCGGCAGGCCGATGACGGTCTGATCGATGTCGAGTATCGCGTGGTTCACCGCGAGCGCAAAAGCACCCGCCGGCCCGAAGACAGGGGCTGAGGCGCAACGATCAAGGTCCCGGTGGACCGAAGCCGACGTTCTTTCCCTGAGCCTTGATCCATGAGCCTTTCTTAACGCCAGACCCCGAAGGTCAGCAGCATCGCCAGGACGATGGCTGTCCACAGGGCCATGGAACCGATGGGCCAGGACTTGGCCAGTTTGCCGTCGCGGCCGTGTTTTCTTTCCATGTGACTGGTCAGGCGCATGAGCTGTCCCAGGGCCACGCGGCGCACCGCACGATCGGCCGTGACGATGGCGGTGCCGGTCGCACTGATCAGGCGTGGTCCGCCGCGGCGGTAGAGCCAGTCGACATCCAGGCTGATCTTCGGCCCGCCACCGACGTATTTCAGCAGCAGGCAGAAGGCGAGACCGGTAAACAGCAATAGCTGCATTTCCTTCAGGAACACGCTCATGGTGTAGGCATCGAAGTCCACCGGTTCGGGCAGCAGTGCGTAGAGCAGTCCCGGGAAGATGCCGATCAGGAAGCACAGTGCCGCGGCGATGCTCATGGCCAGCAGCATGTTCCAGGGCGCTTCCTGAGGCCTCAGGCCAGAGTCCTCGCCCAGCCAGGTCTTGTAGGGTAGCTTCAGTGTGGTGCTCAGGAAGGTGCCGGCCGAGGCCACCGCCAGCATCAGCCAGATCAGCGCACGCCCGTCAACGGCCGCGGCTTCCACGATCATGGTCTTGGAGACATAGCCCGAAAACAGCGGGAAGGCCGAGATTGATACCCCGCCGACCAGGTAGAGCACGAAGGTCCACGGCATGTAGCGATACAGCCCGCCGAGCTCGGACAGCTTGCTGCGGCCGGTCATGTGAATGACCGCCCCGGCGCCCATGAAAAGCAGCGCCTTGTAGAGGATATGGGTGAAAGCGTGGGATGCCGAACCGCTCAAGGCCAGCGCCGTGCCCAGCCCGACACCGGCGACCATGTAGCCGACCTGGCTGACGATGTGGTAGGACAGCAGCCGGCGGATGTCGTTGGACAGCATGGCGAAGGTCACGCCGTAGAGGGTCATGAACGCACCCAGCCAGACCAGCATCTCGGTGCCGGGATAGCCACGAATCAGTGTGTAGACGGCGGTCTTGGTCGTCAGGGCACTCATGAAGACCGCACCGGTGACGGTCGCTTCCGGATAGGCGTCGGTCAACCAGGCATGCAGCGGCGGTACCGCGGCATTGATCATGAACGCCGCCAGGATCAGCCAGAAGGCCGGCCCGTCGGCATCGATCTGGTCGAAGCGCGTGGTGCCGGTCTCGAACTGGAACATGATGATGCCGGCTAGCAACACGACACCGCCGACGGCATGGATGACCAGGTAGCGGAATCCGGCATTGAACGACACCTCGGAACCGCGTCGCCAGATCAGCCAGACCGAGGTGATGACCATCAGCTCCCAGAAAACGTAGAGAGTGATCAGATCTCCGGCAAAGACCACGCCGAGTGCCGAGGCCCCGTACAGGAAGGCGGCGACATGCTGCACCTGGTCATTGACGTGCAGGGCGTAGATGGCGCCGATGAGCAGGACAGTGCTGAATACCCAGCCGAAGACCATGGACAGGTCGTCGACCCTGCCGGTGACCAGTTCCATGCCGAGGAAGGCCATCTGGCCGTATTCGCCGGGCTGGGCCAGCCACAGTACGCCAAGGACGGCCAGCGGCAGCAGCACCATCCAGGTCTGCATCGCCCGCCCCTTGAGTAACGGCACGACGAGCGTGCCGGCGATCAGTACCAGCGATGGATGGATCCAGTCACTCGTGATCATCGTAGTAATCCTCGTCGCGGTAGAGCAGCCACTCGCCCAGGAACCGGGAAAAGAAAATCAGCGCGGCACAGGCGACGAAACCAAAGAATGCGGCAAACCCGCTGATCGCCTCCCAGGGGAAGCGGGTGTAGGCCGGCGGCAGGATGATATCGGCGAGCACGAGTGCGGCCATCAATACCAGCATGATGACCGCCAGCAACGATCGCTTCGAGATCAGGAATTCGATGATTCGTGCCAGTTTCATGGTGTTGCAAAGCTCCTTGGATCAGGCCACCGGACCGAACATGCCGCCGAGCAGGTCGAAAGCCGACTGCGCCATGGCGAACAACACCAGGGTGCCCAGCGCGGTCAGCGCCAGCGGGATCACGCACATCCACGGTGCTTCATTGAATCCGCTTCGCTCGCCTTCCGGAAGCGGTCGCAGGAAGGCGCGTGCCACCGGAGGCAGCAGGTAGCCGATGTTGAGCAGGGTCGAAAGCATGAAGGCCAGCATAATGGCGGTGTGCCCGGCATCGAAAGCGCCGGCGACCAGGTGCCACTTGCTCCAGATACCGCCGGTCGGCGGCAGGCCGATCACGCACAGCGCGCCGATGAAGAAGGCGAAAAACGTCACCGGCATCCTGCGGCCCAGCCCGTCAAACTCGCTGACTTTCGTCTTGCCGCTGGCCACGTAGATGGCGCCGGCACAGAAAAAGAGCGTGATCTTGCCAAAGCCGTGCATGAGCATGTGCATGCCGCCGCCGATGGCCGACAGTTGCACCGCAAGCATGGCGCCGACGACGATGTAGGACAGCTGGCTGACGGTGGAGTAGGCCAGCCGGGCTTTCAGATTGTCCTGCCTGATGGCCACCAGGGAGGCGGCCAACATGGTGAAGGCGGCGATGTAGAGCATGACATCGCTGGTGGCCAGTTCTCTCAGGTAGTCGAGGCCGAACACGTAGATCGCGATCTTGAGCACGACGAACACGCCGGCCTTGACCACCGCGACAGCATGCAGGAGCGCCGAAACGGGGGTCGGTGCCACCATGGCCGCGGGCAGCCAGCGGTGGAAAGGCATCAGCGCGGCCTTGCCGGTGCCGTACATGAACAGCACCAGCAGCACCGCACCGGCTGCCGGGCTGACCTGTCCGGCTAGAATGCCGCCGTCGGCGAAGTCCAGCGTGCCGGTGGCCGTCCACACCCAGATCATGGCCGGCAGCATCAGACCGATGCTGGTGGCCAGCAGCAGCGCAAGATAAGTCCGCGCACCCTGTTTCGCCTTGTTGTCGCCGGTGTGAGCGACCAGTGGATAGGTCGACACTGACAGGATTTCGTAAAACACGAACAGGGTGAAGAGGTTGTCGGCAAAGGCAATGCCGGCAGCCGCACCAAGGGCAATCGCGTAGCAGGCGAAGAAACGGCCCAGGTTCGAGTAGCCCTTGGCGTTCATGTAGCCGATGGCATAGGGCGTGGCCAGCACCCACAGGGTCGAACTCATCGCGGCGAACAGCATGCCCAGGGGTTCCAGGCGAAAGGCAATGGCCAAGCCCGGCATGATTTCCCACACTGTCTGGCTGGCCGAATCGCCATCCAGAAATGCAACGAGCAGGCCCATCACGGCCAGGAAGAAGACGATGGAAGATGACCAGCTCAGGCCCTCACGCAGTGCGCGGTGCGTGCCCGCAAGTGCGATCAGCGCCGCGCCGATGAACGGGATCAGGACCACCGTGAACAGGTTCAGCTGCGGCAGGGTGCTCATGGTGCCATACCCCCGCCCAGCAGGGCCTCGGCCGCGGCGGTGGCGCCGCCCACGGTCAGGCGCGTGTCAATGCCGAAGTAAAAGTTCAGCGCCACCAGCACCCAGGTCGGGATGAGCAGCGCCAGCGGCGCCTCGCCTGCCGCAGGCTGGTTGCCCGGGCGCTCCTGGAACCAGGCCGCCTCGATCACCCTCCAGATGTAGACGATGGCCATCAGCGAGGTAATCAGGATCAGCACTACCAGGAACCACTGTCCCTGGTCCAGGGCGGCCTGGATCAGGTACCACTTGCTGACGAAGCCGGCGGTGAGCGGCACACCGATGATGGACAGCCCGGCCAGGGCGAAGGCGGTCAGCGTCCAGGGCATGGTTCGACCCAGTCCGCGGAAATCCTTGAGATGACCCGACCCGACCTGGTAGATCACCGTGCCCACGGCCATGAACAGGGCGGTCTTCATCAGCGCGTGATTGAACAGGTGCAGGAACGCCGCGGTGAGTCCGACAATGCTGACCAGAGATACGCCCAGCACCATGTAGCCGACCTGGGCAACCGAGGAATAGGCCAGCATGCGCTTGATGTTGGGCTGGAACATGGCGACCCAGGAGCCGGCGAACATGCCGGCCACGGCCAGGATCATCAGCACCGTCGAAAGTGGCAGCACGACGAAGCTCCAGTCGGGCGCGAACACGGTGAAGACGAAACGCAACATGACGTAGAGCGCCACCTTGGTGGCCGTGCCAGCCAGGAACACGGTCACGAAGCTCGGCGCGTAAGTGTAGGCATTGGGCAGCCACAAGTGTAGTGGCAGCATCGCCAGCTTCAGGCCCATACCGACGATGATGAAGGCCAGCGCGGCGCGCACGGTGGAGGTGTCGCGCACTTCCGGCAGGCGTTCGGCCAGGTCGGCCAGGTTGAGTGTGCCGGTCATCACGTAGAGAAAGCCGATGCCGATCAGCAGGAACGTGGCCCCCACCGTGCCCATGATCAGGTAGCGGAACGAGGCCAGCAGGGCGCGCCGGTCCGAGCCGTGGGCGATCAGTCCGTAGGTGGCCAGCGATGAGATCTCGAGGAAGACGAAAATGTTGAAGGCATCCCCGCTCAAGGTAATGCCGAGCAGGCCGGAAAGCGCCAGCAGGAACAGGGCATAGAAAGCGCCCTGGCGTTCGGGCACTTCCCGATCGACGCTCTTCTTGGCCCACGGCAGCGCGACGGCGGCCATGCCGGCGACCAGCAGCGCGACGAATGCGTTGGCGGCATCGACTCGGTACTCGATGCCGATCGGCGGCGGCCAGTTGCCGAAAGCGTAGGACAGTGTGACCTGCGCGGCGGCCGGCAGGGTAATGGCCGCGATCACGGCACTGGTGATGGTGGCCACCAGAGTCACCGCCCACGGCCAGAAGCGTCCGGGCAGAAGTGCGCAGACAAGCGAGGCGATCAGCGGCACCAGCACGCTGAAGGGCATCAGTTCGGTGATCGTCATTGTTCGTCCCCGTCGTCCTCGTCGCCGAGATGATCATCCTCGATCGAGCCGTAGGCTTCGTTGATGCGCACTGTCAGCGCCAGGCCGACGGCCGTGGTGGCCACGCCGACGACAATGGCGGTGAGAATGAGCACATGCGGCAGCGGGTTGGAATACAGCTCGACGCCCTCCCTGACAATGGGGGTCGAGCCGCCCACGATCTTGCCGGCTGAAATGAAGAGGATGAATACCGACGTCTGAAACAGGTTCAGTCCCATGACCTTCTTGACCATGTTGCCGCGTGCAATGACGCAGTAGAAGCCGATCATCATCAGCACGACCACGATCCAGTAATTGAAAAAACTCAGCACGGTCATCATGGCTGATCGTCCTCCACCTTGGCCGCTTTCCACTCCGACTTGCGGCGGGCAAACAGGGTGAAGATCAGCATCACGACCGTGGCCACGGTTACGCCGACTCCGAACTCGACGGTGATGATGCCGAACTGCTGGGCGGCGTGCTTGCCGGGCAGCAGCGGGTAGAAATCGAGAAAGTGTCCGCCCAGCACGACGCCGGCGATGCCGACGGCGCAGTACAGGATCACACCGGCGACCATCAGCACGTACATGGCGCGTTCGGGAATCACCTGGAGCGCGGCGTCGAGACCGTAAATCAGGACAAAGAGGATCCAGCCGGCGGCGAACACGATGCCGGCCTGGAAACCGCCGCCGGGCGAGTACTCGCCGTGAAACTGGATATAAAGCCCGAACAGCATGATCAGCGGGATCAGGAAACGGGCGACGACGCGCAGGATTCCGTTTTCTCTCATGATGACGAACCCTTGTGCATGCGGCGATGCCGGCGGTGCTCGCGCAGTTGCCGGCGCAGATGACGCCGACGTCGCTTGCGTCGGCGCGGCTTGGGCGAAAGCAGGGCGTAGACGGCCAGTCCGGCCGTCAGGATGACGAAAGCTTCCCCGAGGGTGTCGATGGAGCGGTAGCTGGCCAGTACCGCGGCGACCATATTGGGCACGCCCATGTCCGGGTAGCTCTGCTCGACGTAATAGGGGCCGACGTGGACCTGTGCCGGATTGTCCGGTGCGCCGAATTCGGGCATGTCGAGCGTGGCGTAGATCAGTGCCGCACCGGTCACGGTCACCACTGCCAGTGCGAGCAGGTTGTGCCCGTCGATGGCCGATTCGTAACGCCTGGCCAGCGCCAGCACGGCCAGCACCAGGATGGTGCTGATGCCGGCACCGACCGCGGCCTCGGTCAGTGCCACGTCACCGGCATCGAGCACGGCGAACAGCGCTGCCGACAGCAGTGAGTAGATCGCGAACAGCATGGCGGCAGCGAACAGATCCTTCGCCCGCACAATGGCGATGGCCACGATGACCAGGAAAATCAGCAGGATGACGTCGATCAGGTATTCGATGACGGCTCTCCCGGTGTGGGCTCGGAATCGTCTTCAGCGACCTCGGGTTCGACGCCGTCAACCATGGCGGCGCGCGCCAGCGCGTGGGTTGCGGTCGGCGCGGTGAACAGCAGAAACAGCAGGATAATGATCAGCTTGACGGTGGCCAGGTTCAATCCCGATTGCAGCGCCAGACCGAGCAGGATCGCGAGTGCACACAGGGTTTCCGTGACCCCTGCTGCATGCAGGCGTGTGTAGAAATCGGGAAATCGGAGCAAGCCGATTCCACCGATGACTCCAGCTGCACCGCCGGCAAGCAGCAGAGTCCAGGAAACGACATCAATAATCCAGTCAGCCATCGGTAATGTCTCCCTTGCCGGCCTTTGCCAGGTCACGCATCTTGGTGAGCTTGAGCACCGCAACCACGGCGATGAAATTGATCAGGGCGTAGACCAGGGCGACATCGATCAGATCGTTGTGGCCGTTGATGTGGGCGATCAGTGCCACCACCAGCACGGTCTTGGTGCCGAAGACGTTGACGGCCAAAATGCGGTCGTACACCGTCGGGCCCTTGAGAGCGCGCACGAGCGCGAGCCCCATGGTGGCGAAGACGGCCATCGTGGTCAGAACCATTACCAGGGTCATGTCATTTTTGCTCCGTGGCGGAACCTTCGAGCCAGGCGATGCGTTCGGCCATGGTGCCGGCCTCGAGTTCCCTGGCCGATCGGGTATCGAGCGCATGTACCGTGAGCTCGTCCTCGTTCAGCAACAAGCTGACAGTGCCGGGTGTGAGCGTGACCGAGTTGGCGTAGGCGACCTTGGCCACGGCGGTTTTGTGTCGTACCGGCACCGACAGCATGCGTGGGTGGATACGCCCCGGGGACAGGATCAGGCGGCCAACGTTGATGTTGGCGACGACGATCTGCCAGACCAGCCAGAACCAGTACAGCGGCAAGCGCCAGGAAAACAGCACCGGGTTGTGTTCGACGCCGACCACTTCCATGCGCAGCGACAGCCACACCACCAGCGCCACGGAGCCGACGCCGAGCAGCAGGATCAGGGGTTTGTACACTCCGGAAATGGCCAGCCACAGTGCGGCCAGAACGAGTGTCAATGAAATGATATAACGCATAGGCTGCAGAATATTACCAATTCTCGCGTTCGACTTCGACACGTGCGCGTCCGTTTCGCTTGGCTTCGTATAGCAATTCATCGGCCCTCGACAGCAGTTCGGTCACGCTTTTTCGCCCGCGCGTCGCGGTCACTCCGATGCTGACGGAAACGCCGTTGTCACCGGCGAGGTCTCCCCAGTCGTTGGCGCCGACGAGGTCGCAGATGCGGTGACATATGGCGACCGCGTCAGGCAAGCCGGTCCCGGGGAACAGCAGCAGAAACTCTTCTCCGCCCCAGCGCACGACCACATCGTCCGGGCGTGAGCTCGAGCGCAGCAATTCGGCCATTCCGGACAGCACCCGGTCCCCGGCATCGTGACCATGGCGGTCGTTGATCCGCTTGAAATGATCGACGTCGATGAGTGCCAGCGACACGAACTGACCGCCGTCGAGAGCGGCACGCCAGGCTCGCTCGAGTTGCTCCTTGCCGTGGCGCCGATTGGGCAGTCCGGTCAGCTCATCGTGTCGGCTGAGGTGGTCAAAGCGATCGCGCTCCTTTCTCAGCAGTCGTTTCTGTTGCTCCAATTCGCTGGTGCGCCGGGCCACCAGGGCTTCGAGGCGGGCGTTCTGCCTGGCCCGGCGTTGGCCGCCCAACCACAACAGGGCCGGAATCATGCAAGCTAGCACGAGTGCGGCGCTGGTTATGGCCCAGGTATTCTGGTGCCACGGGGGCGGAACCTCGAACTCGAAGCCGCGTGCAGTGGCCAGTCGGCCGAGAACATCCCGCGCCTGCACCTCGAAGCGATAATTGCCCGGCGGCAAGTGAGTGAACTCCTGTCGGGCATCGGCTTGCCATTCCGACCAGCCGGGTTGCAAGGGTGTGAGCCGGTAGCGATAGCGCGTTCCTTCAGGCCAGCCGAAGGCGGGGGCGGCAAACTCAAAGACTAGCGGAAAGTCCATGTCGGAAAGCAGTTGCGGGTTTTCATCCCGTTCCAGTGGAAGGGTTTTGCCGGCGGCAGTGACCGAGCGGACGGCAACCCTGACGTCCGGGGGTGCCGAGGCGTCCGGTTTCGATTCGACCCGGTACAGGGCGTCGGCACCACTGATCCAGACCGTGCCGTCCTTGTCGGGAAGTATCGTGTAGAACTCGACATCCGGCAGTCGACCGAGCATGGCATCGAGGGGGTGAATTTGTTCCGGGCGGCCGACATCGTTGACTCGAGCACGCTGTGTGATGCCATCGGTGGTGATTGCCCACAGCACGCCGGGCTCGCTTTCGGCCAGTCGTGTTGCGCCGCTATGAGGTGCCAGCAGGGCACGGTGCAGGTCGTTGCGCGGATGCATGCTGCCGTCGGTGTGCCATTGCCAGATGCCGTTGCGCGAGGCGATCAGCTGATGGCTGTCGCTGGAAAGCACGGTCCATCCACCGGCGCCCTGATCGGAGTCGCCTTCCGGATGTCTCCACAACACCTGTTTCTGCTCGGCGTCCAGCTTTGCCAGGCCGTCCAGCCAGGTTTCCATCCACAGCGTGGTGTCGGCGCCGGCCTGAAGGCGACGCACCGGCCCCCCGAAAATGGTGAATTCGGTCGCTGCAAAGTCATCTTCGATTCGGTCGAGATACCCCAGTCCCCGGTCATAAGTGCCGATCCACAATCGTCCGGGTTGAGCGGGCAAGACTTCCAGGCTGGTGCTCAAGTAGGGTTCGGAAATGCGTTCCACCTGGTCTTCGTCAACGGCATAAACGCCGAAAGTGGTGGCCGCCAGCAGGCGAGCACCTTGCTCTTCGTCGTGCCAGGTGGCCAGATCCCAGACCTCGGAGTCGATGCCGGTGACGGCATCGAATTGGCCGTCGACGAGGCGGAACAGGCCCAGCGTAGTACCCGCGTAAAGAACGCCATCGTGCCGGATCAGACTCAAAGCCGGCCCATTCAGGCCACTGTGGTGATCAAAGCGCGACAGTGCGCCGCCGGCTTCGATGCGCGCGATACCGGTATCCATGGCAAGCCACAAGCCGTCTTCGGCATCGAGAAACAGGTGCCAGACGCGCACATCGGGAAGCCCGGCGCGTCGGTCGATGACATCGAACCGGTCGGCTTCCACATCGACCAGCACCACACCGCTGCGCAGTGTGGCGAATGCGACACGACCGTCGGACAGGCCGACGCCATGATAGAGGTGCTGTTCGGCCAGAAAGGCGCTGGCCTCGGGTGCGATTTCTGCCACGGTCTGCGCCTCGGGATCGTAGACCGCCAGACCGCTCTGACGGGTTCCGATGAGGATGCGACCGTCGGCCAGGGAGACCATGGCGAAAACTTCCATGCCGGGCCACGCCCCGGGCAGTGCTTCGTATTCGTTGCCGTCGAAGCGTGACAGACCGTCGGCGATCAGGTCGGTATAGAGCTGGCCATTGACCAGGAAGGACCCGCCGGCCTGTGCGTGGTCATGGCGATGAATGTGGATGTCCCCGTCGCTCACCTGAAACAGTGCCTGTCGACTGGAAAAGAACCAGGTGTCATCGTACGAAAATGCCTGCCAAACGTCGGTGAATGCAGGCGCGTCTTCGGGCAGGCGAGCAGCCAAGGAAACGTATTCGTGGGTGCCGTCGTTACGGGTTTCCAGATAGCCGAAATCCCCCTGGCTTCCAACCAGGATGCGGTCGTCAGTGGCGCGGGCAAGAGATCGTATGGCCCGTCCCGGTGCAATGCGAATCTGCTCCCACCGTGCTCCGTCGAACACCAGGATGACGCCGTCGTTGCCGAAGTACATCACGCCGTCGTCGGCCTGGGTGATGGCCCAGTTCTGGGTCCCGGCGCCGTAGGCCTGGGGGGAATACCAGGAAATGAAGGGTTGTCCACGTTCGGAGGCCAGCGCCCAAGCTCCGGCACTGAAAGCAATCAGCAGAAAAATCGAAAGACCGACATGGACAAGACATTTGATGCGCTGCAGCATGGGCGTGCGCTTCCGTGACCCCTGTCACGCAAGAATAGCACGTGAAGACGATGTCGGCTTTTCCCGGCTTAAAGAGTTCGAGCTGCGGGAAGCCTCCGGGAGGAGGAGTGCCCCGAGCCAGGTCAGGCTGCCCTTGCGACTTGTTCCCGGGTGCTTCGCTGCAGCAAGCGGATGAGCAATTGCCGGTGCTCTTGCGACATGGCAGGACCGCGCTGCGTGGCCGCAACGTGTTCGATCAATTCACCCGTGGTCACAACCGGCAGATCAGCCTTTTCCGGATCGGCCACCGCCGCATCGGGTCTGGCGAAGCACACCATGCCCCGGGGGCTCATGGCGAGACCATGGCTGAGTAACCAGCGCTCCAGCGCCCGCGCCTGGGCACGAACCTGCACGAGCGGGTTGTCGATAGCATTCCACCCTGGACGGCTGCCGCAACCGGCCCGTTTGACGACTCGCCATTGCCGGCTGTCCCGATCGACATGAATCAGTCCGGGCGTGTTCTTGGCCTCGACGATGGTGACCGCGGCAGGTCCGACCACGATGAAATCCAGCTCTCGCCGGCCGTTGGGCAGTTCGGGGTCGGGGATATGGACTTGGTTGAAGA
>SKXY01000317.1 GCA_007128175.1 Wenzhouxiangella sp.
CCGCTCGCAAACGGGTAATCGATTCTTCTCACTTTCTGAGAAAACTGTACTTTAATATAGTATCTACTGGCTGGAGATTCGCTCCAGTCGCACCCTCTATCGATGGAGTCGATCATGGCAGCCGCGTTCAATGCCCGCGATCCCCTCGGCCAATTGCTGGCCACGCGCCGCGACCTGTGGCGTGGCCGGGAACCGGCCGGTGGCACCGCGGTTGTGTCCAGCGGATATCGTCACCTCGACCGCTGGCTACCCGGCGGCGGCTGGCCGTGCGGGCGCATCGTCGAACTGGTGCCGGAGCGGCTCGGTGTCGGCGATCTGCACCTGTTGTTGCCTTTCCTGGCCGAAAGAACCCACCGCGGGCAACCAGTGATCCTGATCGCTCCACCGCTTATCCCCTGCCCCCAGGCCCTGCAGACCGCCGGACTGGATCTGGCGCACGTGGTCGTCGTTCGCCGCCGCACACACGCCCTCTGGGCGGCCGAGCAATGCCTGAAAAGCGGCCTGTGCGGCGCGCTATCGATCTGGCCGCCGGAACGGATGCAGACGCGCACCCTGCGCCGACTGCAACTGGCTGCCGAGCAGGGTTCGGCACCGCTCTTCATTCACTATCGGCCAGGTCAATCGCCTCCCCCCTCCCTGGCGAACCTGCGCCTGGCCATTCGATCCGGTCCCGAACTCGAAATGCTGCGCGCCACCGGCCGGAGCGGGACCGGCGATCGCAGAATTCAATTGCAGACGCATCACTCGTCAGCCCGGACAAGTGCGGCCGCAACGGTCGCTCCCATCCCGTTTCCAGGTCAATGAGCGGGAAAAACGAACAATCTCTCTGGCTGGGCCTGCACTGCCCGGCACTGCCGCTGACCGCCGTATGGGGGCTGTTGCCGGAGTCCGGCCCCGTCGCGGTACATGACGCGAGCGGGCGGCAGGCACGCATCACCCAGGCCAGCCGCCAGGCCATTGGCCTGGGCGTGCGACCGGGACAGGCGCTTACCGATGCCCTGACCCTCGCCCCCTCCCTTCACAGCCGGCCGCGCAGCCGCCCCATGGAAAAGCGGGCACTGGAAACGCTGGCCCTGCTGACCTACGACTACAGCCACCAGGTCGTGCTGGCCGATGATTGCACCGTGCTGGTCGAGATTGCCGGCAGCCGGCGCCTGCACGGCGATACGGAAGCACTGACCGACCGACTCTCGCAAGATGCCCGCGAACAGGGTTTCGCCGTGCGCACCGGATCGGCCCCGGTGCCGGCCGCGGCCCGGGTGCTGGCAAGAAGCGGACAACACTGCCCCGACATACACAGCCTGGAACACACCATGAAGCAGTTGTCGCCGGCAGCACTGGATCTGCCGGCAGGCGACCTGCAGGCCTTGAACGGTTGCGGCCTGAACACGCTGGGTCAACTCATGCAGCTGCCGGCCGCCGACCGGATGCGCCGCTTCGGACCACGGCTCAACGACAGGCTGGCCGGGGTCTTCGGCCATCGCGCCACCGCGCTGTCGACCTGGCAACCATCCGAACGCTACCATCTGGAGTTGGACCTGCCCGCGGCCACTGCCGACACCACCGCCCTGCTGTTCGTCTTCCGCCGCGCCGTCGGCCACCTGGGGCGCTGGCTGCAGGTACGTGACCAGGCGCTTGTAGAACTGCATGCCCTGCTCGAATGTGAAGAAGACAAAGGCTCGGCCCGGTTCGACATCGGCCTGGCCCGGCCGGGGCAAGCGCACGACCGGCTGCTCGAACTGATCGGACTGAAACTCGATGCCCTGGAGCTACCGGCCCCCGCTGACAGGATCGAACTGACCGCAACCACCACAAGCGCCCACCGCCCGCCACAGACCGACCTGTTCTCGGGCCACAACCGCGCCGATGCCTGGCCGGCGCTGCTCGACCGACTGCATGCCCGACTCGGCACCGATGGCATCGCCGGCCTGGTTCCCGCTGCCGACCATCGGCCGGAAAGATCATGGGCCTGGAGCTCTCCGGGCACCAGTCCCACCACCACCGAATCCCGCCCGCGCCCCTTGTGGCTGCTGCCGGAACCACGGCCCTGCCGACGCGAATCCCTGCAACTGGAACAGGGCCCCGAACGTATCGAGAGCGGCTGGTGGGACGGCCAGGAGTGCCGCCGAGACTACTGGATTGCCCGTGATCGTCACGGACGAAGATTATGGGTTTTCCACGAACACCACCCAAAATGCGGATGGTTCCTCCATGGGATGATCGATATATAGACCCCATCACGTATTGGTAAGGCCGGCGTGATAATTGCATGAATGGAGACATGACGCTACAAGACGCCAGGGCAGCTCGTGAATTGACCGATGAAGGGAGTCACTGTAGATTGCCAACATCATTGCGAATGTCGGAACAAAACCCGAGTTGCTGCACAGATCAGAATGACAAATAAGGACTCGAGCATAAAGGGGTGACGCCAGAGAAACCGCACCCGCGCAGGTGTCGCTCTCGGCCACGTACGGAAACCAAGGGAACCAGGCATTGAAATTCTTCCGGCCACGCATACGCCAGCACGCAACCACCGGCGTTCACATGACGCAGGACGTGATGACGGTCGCCACTGTCGATCACGAACACGGCCGCAGGCCGAGACTGACCGGCGTCGAGTGTCATGACCTGCCCGACAGCAAGGATGCGGTCCGCCTGCTGCGCGACTCGGTACCGTCGACACGCACCCCGGTCAACCTGGTGCTTGACAGCAGCCAGTACGAACTGCTGCTGGTCGAGGCACCCCGGGTCGAACCCTCCGAACTGCGCTCGGCGGTCCGCTGGAAGATCAAGAGCCTGATCGACTTCCACATCGACGATGCCGTTATCGACGTGTTCGAGATCCCCGGCCAGGAAAACCGGCCGCAGGGCCAGAGCATGATGTACGTCATTGCCGCGCGCGCCCGAAAGGTGCGCGAACTCGTCGATCTGTTCGAGGAGGCCGATTGCAACCTGCAGGTGATCGATGTCGCCGACATGGCAATGCGCAACCTGGCCGCGCTACTCGACGACGATGTTCGCGGCGTGGCCATGCTGCACCTCGAGCGCGACCACGGTGTCATCACGATCACCCGCCAGGGCAACCTTTACCTCAGCCGGCGCCTGGAGACCGGCCACGAGGGCCTGGATGCCGATGGTGCGCAACAACTGGTGCTGGAAGTGCAGCGCTCGCTTGACTACTACGACAGCCATTTCGCCCAGCCGCCGGTCGGCAGCCTGAGACTGTTGCCCGGTTTCGCCCGGCACGAAGCACTCATCGATTCACTGGCCGACGGCCTGGATCTGGAGGTTGCGACGTTCGATCCACAATCGGAACTGGACTGCCGGGTTCCCCTGCCCCAGAGCGAACTCAACGCCACCCTGATCGCCATCGGCGGTGCGCTGCGTCGCGAGGAGGTCAGCCTGTGAGGCAGCAGATCAACCTTTACCAGCCGATCTTCCGCAAGCAGAAGATCATCTTTTCGGCTCGCACCATCCTCTGGCTGGGCGTCGGCTTTCTTGTCCTGCTGCTGGCCTGGTCACAACTGATCGGACAGCGAATCTCCGGGCTCGAGTCGGAATACGAACGCCAGCAGGCTGCCGAGCAACGTGCCGTCGATCAGCTGACGTCGCTGCAACGCAGCCAGCCCCCGACCACTCCCGACCCGGACTTGGAAGCGCGCATTCAAGAGCTCGAGCAACAGCGTGACCATCTTGACCTGACTCTCGAAGCGCTGGAGCGCCGCAGCCCGGTGACGGAGGCAGAGATCGGCCCACGGCTGGATGCCCTCGCCCGCCGGGTGCCCCACGGCCTGTGGCTGACTGGAATGGAGATCGAAGCCAACGGTGGCGGGATCTCGATCGAGGGTCGCGCCCTGTCGGCGCGGCTGATCCCGGAATATCTCGATGCACTGGCCGACAGCGCGCTGCCGCCCGGCACTGCATTCGGCACGGTCCGGGTGACTGCTTCGGAGGATCACCTGCCCGGCGTGCACTTCATTCTCTCCACCGATACGGAGGCTCGGCAATGAGACCCATGGACAAGATACGCCAGGTCGGTGACACCGTGAACGGGTTGAGCATTCGCGAGCGCGGCCTGCTGTTGCTGGTGGTCTTCGCCGTCATCTTCCTGATCTGGGACATGAGCATGATGCGCCCCCTGACCGAGCGTCAGGAACAGGTTCAGCATCGGCTCGAGGAAGTCCGTGAACGCGTCTCGGGGCTGACCACCAGCATTCAGCAACTGGCCACTGAACGGTCCGTCGATCCCAACATCGAGTTGAGAGTCCGACAGGAAACGCTGACCGACGAGATCAACCAGCTCCAGGCGCGCATCAGCGAACTGCACGGCGGGATTGCCGAGCCGCGGGAATCCATCGGCATTCTGGCTGGCCTGCTTGCGGAACGTTCCGGCATCACGGTACGCACGCTGGAGAACCTCCCCGCCGAACCGCTGCGCGGCACCGGCGGCGAGCCGGTGCCCGGCATTTACGTACACCGGGTGCGGGTCGTTCTGGAATCCGACTTTGCCGGCGTCGGCGCATATCTGGAACGCGTGGCCGAACTGCCCTCCGGCGTGTTCTGGGAATCGATGACGCTGGATGTGCCCGAATGGCCGGCCAACCGCGTGGAGCTGGTGCTCTACAACCTGGCCTTTAGCGACACCTGGCTGGGAGTCTGACCATGCGCATGATTCTCCTTATCGCAATAACCGGCTTTTTGACTGCCGGCACGCCGGCCCACGGCGACCCGACCCGCCCACCGACACCGGCCGAGATCAGTGCCTGGCAGGCAGGCCGCACTGCCGATGAGCCGGAAGCCGACCTGCATCTGCAATCGGTTCTGATTTCCGACACCCGCCGGGTGGCGGTGATCAACGGCCAGCGTTATCGTGCCGGCGACCGGGTCGGACCAGCACGGGTCGTCGCCATCGAACCCGGGCAGGTCACGCTCGAACGCGATGGCGAGAGCTTCAACCTGACGATCGCAAGCCGCACGCAACGCGTGCGCCGAACTCCCAATTGACCGAGGCCACCATGCAACATCACGCCGCAAAATCCCTCTCCGCCTGCATGCTTGTCGCCGCCATCGCCGGCTGCGCTGCAACCCAGGACCGGGCGGCCGAGATCGACCGCGACATCCTCGCCGAACTCGAACGCGCGGCCGCCCAGGAGCCACCGGGCGTTGCCGAAACCCGCGACCTGCTGCTGCCGCCAAGCGAACCGGCCATCGAGGAGCCGCCCGAAGAGCGGTTCCACATTACCGTGGAGGACGCACCGGCACGTGAATTCCTGATGAGTCTGGTGGCCGATACCGATCTCAACATGGTGGTCCACCCCGACGTGGATCTGCAGATCAGTCTGGAGTTGCGCAACGTCACCGTCGACGAGGTCATGGAAATCGTGCGCGAAATCTATGGCCTGGAGTACCGCCGCAACTCGGCCGGCTACATCGTGCGTCCGCCACGGATGGAAAACCGTGTCTACGAGATCAGTTATCTCGACATCAACCGCCGTGGTTCCTCGCGCACCCGGGTCAGTTCGGGACAGGCAACCGACAACCCCGACGCCCTGCGTGAAGAGACCACTACCCGGTCAAGGCAACCCGCAAGGGATGGTCAGGCCGAATTCGAGGCGACCTGGGACGAGGAAGGACGCTATATCACGCGCAGCAGCGCGCGCAGCGAGGAGCGCCCGTCCGGCACCATCATCCATACCGAGACCGAGGCCAACTTCTGGGCCGGGCTGCAGGTGGCCATCGAGGGCGTGCTCGATACCCGCGAGGATCGCAGCGTCATGATCAACCCGCTGTCCGGGGTCATTTCCGTACGCGCCATGCCCCACGAACATCGGGCCGTGGGTGATCTGCTCGAAGCCATTCAGAATAGTGTCCAGCGCCAGGTGATTCTGGAAGCCAAGATAGTCGAAGTCGAGTTGCGCGACGGATTCCAGTCGGGCATCAACTGGACAGCACTCAGCCGCACCAGCGGCCGCCTGTTCGGCTTCGGTCAGGTCGCCGGCCAGGATGTGTTCGAAGACGGCGTCTCGTCGATCCGAGGCGCGACTGTACCCGTGCAACCCGGCAACCGTGTGTCCGGGTTCGATGCCAGCGCGTTCGGCGGCAGTGCCGTGTTGACTGCCGATACGGGCGATTTCAACGCCTTTATCGAACTGCTCGAAACCCAGGGTTCGACGCGCGTGCTGTCCAGCCCCAGGGTCTCGACCATCAACAACCAGAAAGCGGTCATCAAAGTCGGCACCGACGAGTTCTTCGTCACCGGCGTGACCGGTCGCACGGCCGCCGGTGCAGTGGGCGCCACCGCTGCCAGCTCGGTGCAGCTGACGCCGTTTTTCTCGGGCATCGCGCTCGACGTGACCCCGCAGATCAGCCGTGCCGGCGACATCATCCTGCATGTCAATCCAACCGTCAGCGAGGTGCAGGACCAGACCAAGAGTTTCACCGTTGCCGGCCAGGAAGAGGAACTGCCGCTGGCCTTTTCCAGCGTTCGCCAGTCCGACAGCATCGTGCGGGCCCGCAACGGCCAGGTGGTGGTTATCGGCGGGCTGATGCGTGAATCTGCCGAGCAGCGCCGCTTCGGCACCCCGGGCCTGAGCCGTATTCCCCTGTTCGGCAACCTGTTTGGCAGCCGCGAGGAAGTCACCACCAAGACTGAACTGGTTATCCTGCTCCGGCCGATGGTGGTCGGCGATAACGATGACTGGGGTGAACATGTCGACGGGTCGCTGGGCAGGGTGCGCGCGATGGGTACGGACCCCCGGTCACGCTGAATCGTCGATCCGACATGTATCTCTCGCACTTCCAGCTCACCGACCGGCCGTTCCGGCTCACGCCGGACCTGTCCTATGCCTGGGATGAGCCCTCGCAGGCCGAAGCGCTGACCACTCTCGAGGTGGCTCTCCAGCAGGGCGAGGGATTTCTCAAGGTCGTCGGCGAGGTCGGGCTGGGCAAGACCCTGCTGTGCCGTCGGCTACTCGAAAGACTGGACACTCCATTCGTCACCGCCTGGCTGCCCGATCCGCATCTTTCGCCTGGCACCCTGCGCACCGCGCTGGCACGCGAGCTGGGCATCGAGTTGCCGTCGCGGCCGACCCAGCAGCAGGTGCACGAACTGCTGCAGGAGCGACTCGCGCAACTGGTAGCCCAGGGACGCAAGCCCGTCTTGCTGATCGACGAAGCCCAGGCCCTGCCCGCCAGCACCCTGGAGACGGTCCGGCTGTTGACCAACCTGGAAACCGAGCGGCGCAAGCTGCTGCAGGTGGTACTGTTCGGCCAGCCGGAACTCGACCAGCGACTGACCACGCCCGGCTTCCGCCAGCTCCAGCAACGCATCACCTATTCCTGTCGTCTGCGTCCCCTGACGCCGACCGATGTCACCCGTTACGTGGAAGAGCGACTGTACCAGGCCGGTGCCGACAATCCGCTGTTCACCGACGCAGCACTGCGACTGCTTGCCCGCGCCAGCGGCGGTGTCCCGCGGTTGATCAACGTACTGGCCGACAAGGCACTGCTTTCGGCCTACGGGCGCGGGCACGCGCAGGCCCGACGATCCGATGTGCGGCGTGCGGTCAATGACACCGAGTCGACCCGCGAGAAACTGTGGTGGCCGCGCCTGCAGCCGGCCGCCCGCGTCGCTGCTTTCAGCCTGGTCGCCATCGGCGCGTTCCTGGCGCTGGAACGATTCATGGGGGTCACATGAGCCTGATCAACCAAGTGCTGAAGGATCTCGAGCAACGTCGGGCGCCTGAGCGGCGCGACACGCCTCGACCAGTTGGAAACTCACGGCGACGCCACTTTCCGCTCGCCGCCTGGTGGATTATCGCCGCCGTCGGCATCGGCGCCGCCATGCATTGGCTGCTGGCCACGGACGCGCCATCCCACCCGACGGTCCAGCCAGAGATCGTTCACGCCGCCTTCGAAACAGGCGAAATGGCTACGACCACCGCTCCGCCGATCGACACTGCTCCGGAACCATCCGCCGGGGAAGTCGAAAATTCGTCAATGCAGACGGAAATCGAGCCGCCAGCCATCACGGGTCCGGCTGAAACTGAAGCTGGACCTGAGCCCGAGCCGGACCCGTTGCCTGTCGAGCCTGCCGAGACCAACATGGCAGCAGTAGCCGAGATCACGGAGCCAGCCCCGGCGCCACCCGAGGCTCAGTCAGTGTCTGACCCCGAAGCCGCATCATCGACCCCGACCATCTCCATCCAGCGAGCCGGCGACGAGGCGGAACGCTCCGGGATCGATTCCGCTCGCCGGGCCATTGCACGCGGGCATCACCAGCAGGCCGAGCGCGGACTGCGGCAACTGCTCGAAGAACAACCCGACCACGACGAGGCGCGCGGCCTGCTCGCCTCCGACCTGGTGCGAAGGAATCGCCTTTCCGCGGCAATCGATCTGCTCGAACAGGGCCTTGGCGGCGGCAGGGAACCGGCCCGATTCGCCTATCGGCTCGGGCGAATCCTGATCGAACAGGGTCAGGTCGAACAAGCCCGAAACGTGCTCGAAGCGCATGCCCCGCCGCCGGAACGGGATCCGGACTTCCAGCAACTTCTGGCCGCCGCGCATCGCCAGGCCGGCGATCACGTGGCCGCCGAAGCCGCCTATCGCCGGCTGACTGAGATCGCGCCGCAACGGGCAGCCGCGTGGGTCGGCCTGGGTGTCTCTCTGGAGGCACTGGATCGAGTCAGCGACGCGCGCGGGGCCTATGCCCAGTTACTCGAAATCGGTGATCCGCAGGCCAACCGATTCGCCCGGCAACGCCTGCGTGCCATCCAGGATTCCGACGGAGACCGTTCATGACCAACCGGCAGAAGTCCAGGCAGAAACTTCGTCTCGGCGACCTGCTCGTGCAGAACCGGATCATCTCGGAAAAGCAGCTCGAGCAGGCCCTGGCCGAACAGAAGCAATCCGGTCACAAGCTCGGGCGCGTGCTGGTGCAACTGGGGCACATCAGTGAATCAGACCTGCTCGACTTTCTGTCACGGCAGCTCGACATTCCCTTCGTCGACCTCAAGCACTACCAGTTCCGCCCCCAGACCGTGCGCCTGCTGCCCGAAACCCATGCCCGGCGCTACCGCGCCATCGTGCTGTCGGAAAAGGGTCGGGAACTGACCGTGGGCATGGCCGACCCCACCGATATCTTCGCTTTCGACGCCCTGGGGCGCATGCTCAAGCGTCCGATCGACGTGGTGCTGGTACGCGAAGCCGACCTGCTGCGAACCATCGACGTCGTCTACCGTCGCACCGAGGAAATCTCCACCCTGGCCGAAGAGCTGGGTGAAGAGCTCTCCGAAAGCGACTACGACATCGCCGCACTCGAAGACGACGAGGGCCAGGTCGATGCGCCGGTAATCAAGCTGCTGCAATCGATGTTCGAAGACGCCGTCCAGATCGGCGCTTCGGATATCCACATCGAGCCCGACGAGAACGTTCTGCGCATCCGCCAGCGAGTCGACGGCGAATTGCAGGAGCAGGTCATCGAGGGACGGCGCGTGGCCTCCGCCCTGGTCACCCGCCTGAAACTGATGGCCTCGCTCAACATCAGCGAGAAACGATTGCCGCAGGACGGTCGCTTCAGCGTCAAGGTCAAGGACCGCAATATTGACGTGCGCCTGTCGACCATGCCGATTCAGTACGGCGAGTCCATGGTCATGCGGCTGCTCGACCAGTCCGCCGGCCTGCTCGATCTCGAGAAGCTGGGCATACCCGACGGCATGCTGAAACGTGTTCGGCGGCTTATCGATCGCCCTTCCGGCATGCTGCTGGTCACCGGGCCGACCGGCTCGGGCAAAACCACCACGCTTTACGCCGCGCTCAACCGCATCAACCAGTCACGTACCAAGATCATCACCGTCGAGGACCCGGTCGAGTACCGCCTGCCGCGCATCAACCAGGTCCAGGTCACCCCGAAGATCGGGCTGGACTTCGCCCGGGTGTTGCGGACCGCGTTGCGTCAGGATCCGGACGTCATCATGGTCGGCGAGATGCGCGATCGGGAAACCGCCGAGATCGGCCTGCGTGCCGCCATGACCGGTCACCTGGTGCTCTCGACCCTGCATACCAACTCGGCCCCGGCCACGGTCATGCGGCTCATCGACATGGGGGCCCAGGGCTTCATGGTGGCCGCCGCGCTCGACGGCGTGCTGGCCCAGCGCCTGGTTCGGCGTGTTTGCGACTCCTGCGGTGAAGACACCGAACCCGATCACGCCCAGCTGGCCTGGCTGAAAGGCGTGCTGGGCGACGATGCCGTCGAAAAACTGCAATTCCGGGCCGGCAAGGGCTGTGCGTATTGCTCCAACACCGGTTATCGCGGGCGCATCGGGGTCTACGAACTGCTGGAAATGGACGAGGAGTTGACCGACGCCCTGCGCCGCATGGATACCGAAGTGTTCAGCAAGCTGGCGCGCTCGCGAAAGGGGTACCGTCCGCTGCTCCAATGCGCGCTGGACTATGCCGCTGCCGGCATTACCTCGCTTGATGAAGTGACTCGCCTGGCCGGTGGCATCGATGCCCTGCTGGATGAGCAGATCGACGCGGCCGAACTTTCCGGGGAGGCTGGCTGATGCCGGCATTCCAGTGGCACGGACGCAACGCGCGCGGTCAGCTGGTCAACGGCCGGGTCGAGGCCGATGACAGCGATGCCGTCGCCGAGCAGTTGATACGCCTGGATATCACTCCGATCGAGATCCAGACCGCCAGCGAGCGTTCGACAGACGTCTCTTCCCTCCGCCTCCGGCTGGGACTCGATCAACCCGGCGTCAATGACCTCATCCTGTTCACCCGGCAGATGTACACCCTGACCAAGGCCGGTGTCCCGCTGATCCGCGGCCTGAACAATGTGGCCGACTCCACCCGCAACCCGGCGCTTCGCCGGGCCATCCTGGACATCGTCGACAGCCTGGAGTCGGGCCGCGAACTGGCCGATGGCCTGGCCCAGAACCAGAAGATCTTTCCGCCGATGTTCGTCAGTATCGTACGCGTGGGCGAAAACTCCGGCCAGCTCGAAGATGCTTTCCTGCAGCTGGTCCATTACCTGGAACTGGAACGAGACTTCCGCTCCCGGCTCAAACAAGCCCTGCGCTACCCGGCCATGGTCATTGCCGCCATGATCATCGCCGTGGCCATCCTGATGGTCTGGGTCATTCCGGTCTTCGCCGGCTTCTTCGCCCACCACGACGCCACCTTGCCGCTGCCGACGCGCATTATCGTCGCGGCATCGGAGTTCACCGCACAATGGTGGTGGGTGCTGCTGTTCGCCCTTGTCGGCCTGCTTCTTGCGTTTCGCTACTGGATCCGGACCGAAACCGGCCGCTACAAATGGGATCGCCTCAAACTGAAAATGCCGGTCGTCGGCAACATCCTGTTTATGGGCACGATGGCGCGCTTTGCCCGCTCCTTCTCCATGACCTACCGGTCGGGCGTCCCACTCATCCAGGGCCTGACGCTGGTCGCCCACGCGGTGGAAAACGAATACGTCGGCCAGGCCGTCAACGACATGCGCACCGGCATCGAGCGCGGTGAGTCACTGTCGCGCACGGCTGCGGCGACCTCCCTGTTCTCCTCTCTGGTGCTGCAGATGATCGGCATCGGCGAAGAGACCGGCGATGTCGACGCCATGCTCACCGAAACAGCCGAGTACTACGAGCGCGAAGTCGACTACGACTTGAAGAACCTCAGTGCCCTTATCGAACCCATACTGCTGGTCTTTCTCGCCATACTGGTGCTGATCCTCGCGCTCGGGGTGTTCCTGCCAATGTGGGACCTGGGCGCCGCCGCCCTCGGGTAAGGTAATGCAGGGCATCCACTCCAAAAACCCCAGAGGGTTTTCACTGCTCGAGCTGGTCATCGTGATCATTCTCGTGGCCTTGCTGTTTACCGTCGCAGTCAATCGCCTCGCCCCGCTTCGCGGCGATGCCGAAGCCGCCCATGTCGCCACCGTCATCGGATCACTGCGTTCTGCCATTGGCATGGAAACCGCCGCCCGCGTGGTGCGCGAGGGCGTGCAGGGCCTGGCGGAACTGGAGGGGATCAATCCCATGACCCTGCTGCAGGAAATGCCCGAGCAATATCTCGGCAACCTGCCCGCTGGTCGGTCCAATGAAATTCCGGCCGGCTCATGGTACTTTGATGATGCCGACGGATTGCTTGTTTACCGGGTTCGGTATCCCCAGTACCTGGACGGCAATCCTCCCCCGCCGGTCGAACTGCAGTGGAGGGTTCAGCTGCAGTTCGACAGCTTGAGTGAAAGCTCGGCCCTGGATTCGCAGCAGGACCGGGTTCGGGGCATAAGGCTGCAGCCTCTGCACGATGAACGGTGGACCCGGAGACAGGCGGCCGAGATGCTGTCGGATGCCACCGACTAGCACGTACCGCCGGGGACTTTTCCTGCCGGAAGAACAATGACAGCGACAACACCAACCAGCAACCCGCCGACGGCCGATTCGAATGGCGTCCGCAAGCTCCGCCTGCGACGACTGCGACTGGGCATGCTGTCGTGGATCATGGCCTTTGCGCTGGCAATTTACGCGTGGTCACTGAACCTGCTGGAGATGTCGCTGGTCCAGTTTGCGCTGGTCGGCACCACAGTGTTGGTCCTGCTGCTGGCCCTTCACCTGGCCATTCGCACCGGCTGGAGCGAACGCTTTCGCGACCCCAGCCTGACGCTGTTTCATATTCTGGCGGCCACGCTGGTTTCGCTCTACATCATCGGCCATGCCGACGAGGCACGCGCCATCCTGTTGATGCTGTTCATCGTCGCCGCCTTTTTCGGCGTGTTCCAGTTACGCAAGGAAGAATATGTCATGGTGGCCCTGGTCGCCGTGTTCGGCTTCACCATGATCGTAATCGACAAGATCGTCGGTAGCGACGATGCCGACCAGCGCACGCTGTTGCTGCTGGAACTTGGTGTCTTCGCCGTGGTGATGTTCTGGATCGCTTTCATCGGCTCCAATGTGGCCCACCTGCGTCGCAAGCTCAGCCAGCACAATCGCGACTTGAAACGGGTCGCCCGCAATCTCAAGCACATTGCAGAGCACGATGATCTGACCGGCCTGCCCAACCGGCGCCAACTCATCGCCCGCCTCGAGCTTGCGCATGCCATGGCCGAGACCGGCGACCAACACTTCAGCGTGGCGGTGCTCGATCTTGATCACTTCAAGCGAGTCAATGACCGCCATGGCCACCAGGCCGGAGACGAAGTACTGGCGCAAATGGCCCATCGCGCCCGGGAGGTGCTGCGTGGCGCCGATGAGGTCGTGCGCATCGACGACTCCGTGCCCGATATCGGCCGATTCGGCGGGGAGGAATTCCTGGCCATTCTGCCCGGGACCGACATGGAAGGCGCGCGACTGGCGGCAGAGCGTCTGCGCCAAGCCATTGCCGAACAGCCCTTCGAGACCAAAGCGGGCAACATTGAATGCACGGTATCGATCGGCGTGGCCGAACACCGTTCCGGAGAACCGGTCCATCAGACCGTGGGACGCGCGGACGCAGCGCTGTATCGGGCGAAGAGCCGCGGGCGCAACCGGATCGAGAGCGACCTCGAGTCATGACGTCAGCTGACATTCTGGTAATGACAGCGTTGCTGGTCGTGGCCATGGCAAGTCTTGCCCTGCTCGCTTCCGGTATCGGCCTGTTGACTCACGCCATCCGCGGGCAGGGTGGCGGCATGAAGCACGATGTAGCCCGCCAGCGACCCTTTCAGATCGAGCGCCTGGTCTATCGCCATCACCGTATTGCCGGCATTCTGATCACGCTGGGAAGTGCCTGGTTTCTGTGGCAGTCATTCCAGGGCCCCAACGATGACATCACCACGAGCCCCTGGACATTGTTCTGGTGGATCCTGGCGGGAGCCCATGTCGGCACCCTGCTCGTCGGTCTGGTCATCCTGCTGCGCCCCAGCCGGCTCAAGTCGATCGAAAGTCTGGCCAATCGCCGTTTCGAGCTCGATTTTCCGAAAATCGAACAACGCGAATCCAACCATCCTGCTCTGCATGGCCTCATCCTGACCCTTATCGCCTCGGTCGTGCTCGCGGGCATGACCCTGTTGCTGCTCGAGCGCCTTGGCGTCATGATCTGAGCCCGAGTGACCCTGCAGGCCTGTCAGCATCTGACAATCTTTGTCACCTGACCCGCGTACCCTGACACACACCGCAGCCCTCCACGTCATGCGGCTCCGCTGCCGCTCATTGCGCAAACACCATTGGCACGATAACTGCAAGCCTGACAGTGCAAATGGCGCAGGACATACTGTCGCCGCCCCGTGGGCCGACCGCGGTCGCCGGCGGGGCTTCATCAACCGTGACTCGACTGCGGTCGATATCGGTTTTCAAACACTTAACGACTCCACAAGGAGAAACAACATGAACATGAATGTCCGTACCAACCAGGGTGGTTTCACCCTGATCGAGCTGGTCATCGTCATCGTGCTGCTGGGTATTCTGGCGGCTGTGGCTGTGCCGCGGTTTATTGATCTCAGCGATGAAGCCGCTCAGGC